>NZ_PEAZ01000073.1:0-25250 GCF_002734245.1 Sphingobacterium sp. 1.A.4 | reverse complement strand
CGTCAATGCCAACGACCTGCTTGAGTGTTTTCATGTTAATTTTTTGATGTGAAACTGAAAAATCAATAGTGAAACTTCCCTTGGACTTGTCTCCTTATGGATATTCAAGCTGGACTGTAATTCCGCCTTACATTCTGTTCTGTCTTAGGAAGCGAAAAAGAGGAAGGCCATCTCTAAAAATCAGTATGCTAAAAAAGCTACTAAGACAGCCCTAGGCTCTCCCTCTTTTCACTAAATACAGCAAATCTATAAAACAAAAAATGTCTCCTACATTTGCTTGACACAAACATAGGAGACAGACCCTACAATATTGCCTTTAGAGGTAATTAAATGGGCTTTTTGGCTAATTTATATCCTATGGTTCGTAAATATTAATTGTTAAGAAATGTTAAAAAGTAACAAACCTGATACAAATAAACAATAAAGTGGTGGGTTTGGCTGTTATTATTGTACAAAAACGGAGTAAATAATTAGACGTTAAACAAAAAAATTAAATCATGAAAAAGTTATTTTTAGCAGTATCCGCAGTATTATTCTCATTAACTCTGACATTTGCACAGGATGTAAACCCTGAAGAAAAAGCAAAACAAACTGTCACTGAATGGACTTCAACCCTGAAATTGACAGAAGAACAACAAGCTTCAGTTTATAACATTGTATTGGAGCACAAAAAAGCAAAATTAGCTATTAAAGCAGATACTGCACAAGCAGAAGATGCTAAGCAAACCCAAATCGCTGCATTGACAGCTGATATGGATAAAAAAGTAAGTGAATTGTTGACTGATGAGCAAAAACCTCTTTATGCTAAGATTGTAGAGGAACGTGCAGCGAAAAAATCAGAAAAAATGCAAGAACCGGTTGTTCAACCTAAAGAAGAACAAAAGGAAGAGCAACAACAAGAGCAACAGGAACAACAACAAGAACAGAAATAATAACTTGTTGACTGTTTGACTATTGAAATAGATAATTTATAGACTATTATTCATGTTTCATAAAGAAAGGTCCTTCAAATTTGAAGGACCTTTCTCCGTGATAGGGAGGAGTTTTTTGTGATAGGGGGACTTTCTCTCTGATAGGGGGACTTTCTCCGGCATTGCGTGTCTTTTTTCGTCATTGCGAGGAACGAAGCAATCTTTCTACCCTGTCATGCTGAGCGAAGTCGAAGCATCTGTTCGCTTACTATCGTACTTATGCTTCGACTTCGCTCAGCATGACATAAAAAGAACAGCATGACATAAAAAAATCAGCATGACAAAAAAACGTTAAATATGAAAAACTATCGTGGAGAAGGACATAGAAAGAAAGATTGCTTCGTCGTACCTCCTCGCAATGACGAGGTGTTCCACCCAATGACAGAAATTACACCTAAAATAAAAAAGTCCTTCATTTCTGAAGGACTTTCAAGTCTTTATTCTCTTACCTAAGAAGCTTTCAGCTTCTTCTGTATATCCTGAACATACGTCTTAAATTTCTTATCCGTCTCAATCAAATCCTCTACCGTCTGACAAGCATAAATCACAGTAGAATGATCCCTTCCACCAAAGAAATTACCAATACTCTTCAATGATGATTTCGTATGGTTCTTCGCCAAATACATCGAAATCTGTCTTGCCTGTACAATCTCCCTCTTCCTTACTTTCGATTTCACCATTTCCACAGGAACCTCAAAATATTCACAAACCAACTTCTGGATATACTCCATAGAAATCTCTTTATGCGTATTCTTCACAAAGTTCTTCAACATCGATTTCGCAAGATTCAAATCAATCTCCCGTTTATTCAATGTAGATTGCGCCAATAAAGAAACCATAGCGCCTTCCAATTCCCTTACACTATTATCAATCTGATTCGCCACATATTCCACCACATTCTCCGGCAACTCAATACCATCCGAATACATTTTCTTTTTCAAGATCGCCATTCTAGTCTCCAGATCAGGAACCTGAATATCAGCAGATAATCCCCATTTAAAACGGCTCAATAAACGCTCCTCTAATCCCGAAAGATCCTTAGGTGCTTTATCTGATGTTAAAATGATCTGTTTTCCGGTCTGGTGTAGGTGATTGAAAATATGGAAGAAAATATCCTGTGTCTTTTCCTTGCCCGCAAAATTATGCACATCATCCATAATGATCACATCCATCGCTTGATAGAAGTTCACAAAGTCGTTGATCGTATTGTTCTTTAGGGAATCCACAAATTGTTGACAGAATTTCTCACAAGAAACATAGATGACCAATTTATCCGGTAAATTACGTTTGATCTCATTACCGATAGCCTGTGCCAGGTGGGTCTTGCCCAAACCTACATCACCATAGACCATCAACGGGTTGAAAGAAGTACCTCCTGGCTTATTCGCTACCGCAAAACCGGCAGAACGAGCCAAACGGTTACACTCGCCTTCAATAAAATTATCAAATGTATAGTTTTGATTTAATTGTGGATCCACATGCATCTTCTTCAATCCCGGGAATACAAAAGGATTCTTGAAATCCTTATTGATCGCTACAGGGATTGGAATAGATTGTTTCTTTCCTTCCGCACCATTTCCATTAGAAGGCATGTTCGTGGTATATGGCGTATTTGCAGAAGATTTCTCCACCACAATATTATACTCCAAACGACCTTGCTCTCCTAAGAACTTTTTAACTGTTTTTCTGAGGATACCAACATAATGCTCTTCCAACCACTCGTAGAAAAACAAACTTGGTACTTGAATAGTTAAAACGTTTCCTTCAAGACGTACAGCTTTAACGGGCTCGAACCATGTTTTAAAACTTTGCGTTGGAATGTTATCTTTTATGACTGAAAGACAATTTTCCCAAACACTTGTACACGTTTTTTCCATTCTGTTTTTGTTAATAACTTGATAACCAATATTTGACAAAAATCTTGTTTATAACTTTTGCCTACAACGAATATGACAAAAAAATTTGAGCTAAAAAATTAAAAAATCAAAAAAACAAGATATCGTTGTTATTCAATGAATTAGAAGCATTTTTTAGCATTTTTCCACTTAAAATGTTAAGCAAAATTATTTTATTAACATATTGAATTCCGATAAGAAATTTTTTACATTATAGATGAAAATTTAAGGCTGTAGATTTAGATTGTGGAAAACTTTTAACTTAAAAAAGGGGTACCAATGGCACCCCTTTCCTATATTTTCTAATTCTTTGAATAACCGCTTATTCTTAAGCAATTATCCGACCAAACTTTCTGTTTTTATTCCTTTCGTCATTTTACGAACCTGCAATTCGATGCCTGTGGCATCATAACCACAAATCTGCCAAAGCTCGGCTTGCTCTCCATGCTCCACAATACCATCCGGGATACCCAAACGTACTACTTCGGCCTGGTAATGATGATCTACCATGAACTCCAGAATCGCCGATCCGATACCGCCCGGTAAACAACCGTCCTCTACCGTAATCACCTTTTTATATTTCTTGAATACTTCATGCAACAATTCCTCATCCAACGGTTTGGCAAAACGCATATCGTAATGCGCCGGATGTATACCAACCTCTCTCAACCTCAAGATGGCTTTGCAGGCTTCATTTCCGATACTTCCGAAACTCAGGATAGCAATCTCTTCCCCATCGCATATTTTACGGCCCTTGCCCACTTCAATTTCCTTGAAAGGAAGTTTCCAGTCAGGCATCACCCCATTACCTCTTGGATAACGGATGGTAAATGGTCCTTTATCCGGCAATTGGGCAGTGTACATCAAATTACGTAGTTCTTCTTCATTCATCGGCGAAGAAACCACCATATTAGGTATACAACGCATATAAGCAATGTCATAAGCTCCATGATGGGTTGGACCATCGGCGCCTACCAATCCCGCGCGATCCAAACAGAAGATCACATTCAGGTTCTGTAAGGCTACATCATGGATCACCTGATCAAATGCCCTTTGCATAAAGGAGGAATAGATGTTACAGAAAGGCACCAAGCCCTGGGCTGCAAGACCCGCACTGAATGTAACGGCATGTTGCTCAGCAATACCAACATCAAATGCCCTTTCCGGCATCACCTTCATCATGATGTTCATCGATGAACCGGAAGGCATTGCTGGGGTAATACCCATGATCTTATCATTATTCTCTGCCAATTCAACCAAGGTATGTCCGAAAACATCCTGATATTTTGGTGGCTGAGGCTTATCACTTACCGATTTCTTGATCTCCCCGGTGATCTTATCGAATAGACCTGGTGCATGCCACTTGGTCTGATCCTTTTCAGCCAAAGCATAACCCTTCCCTTTTACCGTAACAACGTGTAAAAGTTTAGGTCCATTGATGTGTTTCAAATCCTCAATGGTTTTCACCAATTTATTCACATCATGTCCATCAACTGGACCGAAATACCTGAAATTTAATGATTCGAACAGGTTGGAGTTCTTCAATAAGGTGCCTTTGATGCTCAGCTCGAGCTTTTTCGCCCAACCATAAGCATTTGGTCCATTCTTAGAGATCTTCGCTAATACAGCTACCAGATCGTCCCGAAAACGGTTATAGCTCTTAGAAGTGGTAATACTGGTCAGGTATTCCTTCATGGCCCCTACATTGGGGTCGATCGACATGCAATTGTCGTTCAGAATAACCAATAGATTGGATTTTTCGATTCCGGCATGGTTCAATGCTTCGAAGGCCATACCGCCGGTCAATGCACCATCTCCAATGATGGCCACATGTTGGCGATCTGTCTCTCCTTTATACGCTGAAGCAACCGCCATTCCTAAAGCAGCAGAAATGGATGTGGAAGAGTGGCCAACACCAAAAGCATCGTATTCACTCTCGCTACGTTTCGGAAAACCAGAGAGACCACCTAATATGCGGTTGGTATGAAAATTATCCCTTCTACCGGTTAATATTTTGTGACCATAAGCCTGGTGGCCTACGTCAAAAAGTACCTGATCATAGGGCGTATTTAGGGCATAATGCAATGCTACTGTCAATTCCACAACACCTAAACTCGCCGCAAAATGTCCGCCATTTACGGATACAATATCTATAATATATTGCCTTAGCTCTTTACAAACCTCTTCTAAATCAGACTCTTTAAACTGCCTAAGATCAGAAGGGTATTGAATTTTCTGTAATAGCGGTCCTGCTTCTACCTGCATAACGTGAAAATTTTCGAAATAAGTTACAAAGTAACAATTAATTCCATTAACATACGGTATATATATACAATTTTATAATCCTGTTTGTTTTCTTAATTTTGATGCCAATTCATGGATACGACAAACTACGAGATCAAACTGGAACAATTTGAAGGTCCTTTCGACCTGTTGTTATTCTTCATCGAACGCGATGAACTGGATATCCATGAAATCCCCATATCAAAAATTACGGACGATTTCCTAGAATATATCCAGCATATGCAGTCCCTGAACATTGAACTGGCTTCCGAATTTATTTTTGTGGCTTCTACCCTAATGCGTATCAAGGCCAAAATGCTCCTTCCAAGACCGGATCTCGATGAAAATGAGAATGAAATCGATCTTAAAAAGGAATTGGTGCAGAAACTTTTGCTCTATAAACAGTTCAAAGAGGTCTGTGAGGAGCTAAAAATCATGGAGGAAGATCGCACGAAACTTTATGAACGGGGAAATACAGCTTTCGACCTTAAATTGGCCAATACCGGCATTCGTTCCATTGAAGAAGATCTGGCTTCCTTTGATCTATACAAGCTGATGTTGGTATACGAACGTCTGATGTATACCTATTCGCACAAGATCCAAGAGGTAAAACATACCGTCATCAAATATCCTTATACCATTGAACAGCAGAAAAAAGCCATTGCTGAGCTCATTGACATCAACAATACCATGGATTTTTCTGCCCTAAAAGCAAATTCTGAAAATAAGGTTCAATTTGTATATAATTTCCTAGCGGTTCTGGAAATGCTCCAACAAAAGATATTGAATATTCAGATCGGATTGGGCTATAATAATTTCTGGATTGAAAAACGCGTCTCCTAAGGTTTCTTGATTCCCGATTGGATCTGCTGCTTCACTTCTTCCCGATCTTTCAATTGCTCTAAGCAGGACAACAGGTAATCGTATTGCTTGGCACTTTCCATATCGCGGATCGCCTTTAGCGCATCAGCTCCAGCCTGCATTGCAAAGGTGCTTTTCTCTGCAAATGATGCAATAAATTCCTGTATTTCCTCATCGGATTTGATACCATCCAATATGCCGAATTCCATCGCCTTTTCACTTCCAAAAGCGTTAGGGTCAAGACATAGCTGCATGATCTTTTTTTCGGACATGACCCGGGATAGACTGGCCATGACCTGGAAAGGAAATATGCCAAACGATAGTTCTGGGAGTTTGAATTGCACTTCTTTTTTGGCAAAAACATAGGTACAGCCCAAAATATAGAGAAATCCACCGGCGATCACATCGCCATCCAAGATGGCAATGGAGGGTTTATTGAATTGATCAAAAACCTCACCTAGGGATATTTTCTTATTTTCAATAGCCGGATTCAATTGATCCAAGCTCCTGTCCTGATAGGTCTTCAGATCCATTCCAGCACAGAAAACAGGTCCATTAGCCTGTAATACCAATAAATTGACCGTCGGATTTTGTTTTGCCTCTTCTAGCGCATAAGCCACCTCATTGACCATCGTAGGCGTAAAGGCATTGCGTTTGGCCTCTCTATCCAAGGTCAGGTAAAAGACATGGCCCTCAACTTTTGTGGAAATAAAATTATACTTCATTGTTTATCAAATCTTGGAATCCCTGCATCAATTTCGCTGCCTGCTCAAAGCTACCCTTCTGGAAACGATCAATCAATAATTCCGTCGGAATATTACCTACCAGATCATCCTTGGCAAAAGGACATCCACCATATCCCAAAATAGCCCCTTCAAAACGTCTGCATCCCGCATCATAGGCCTCATTGACCTTCAACAAGGCATTTTCTATGGCAGAATGTAGGTGCGCACTGAATGGAATTTCTGGAAATTCTTGTTTCAACTTCAGGAAAAGATCTTTTACTACCTCTGGTGTGGCTTCAGCAGTGGTATCCGCAATGGAGAAATTCTTCACACCAGCATGCTTCAGCTTATTGACCCAATCCAATACCAGGTCGGTATCCCAATGATCTTGATAAGGATTACCAAAGGCCATCGATATATACACCACCAACTCCTGGTTCCCTTTGGAAGCCAATAAATCCTGTATGCTTCTCACGGTATCAAAAGCCTGCGCTATCGTACTGTTCGTGTTGTTCCTTTGGAAGGTGTCGGAAATAGAGAAGGGATAGCCTAAATAATCTATCCTTCCCAATTCTACGCCTCTTTCAGCTCCTTTATAGTTTGCAATAATGGCCAACAATTTCGTGTCAGAAGAATTCAATCCTTCCAACACTTCTTGGGTATCCGCCATTTGAGGTACTGCTTTCGGAGATACGAGACTTCCAAAATCAATACAATCAAATAGCTTGCTTTCCAACAAGCTATTGATGTAAGTTATCTTTTTTGAGGTAGGAATCTGCACCTTCATGCCTTGGATGGCATCTCGAGGACAGTCTACCAAACTAATGGATTGATTAAGCATCTTTCTTGATTTCTCTTGCAATCACCATCCGCTGAATGGAACTTGTTCCTTCACCAATGGTACATAATTTTGCATCCCTAAAATATTTCTCAGCCGGGAAATCCTTGGTAAAACCATATCCTCCCAATATCTGAACACCATCATTGGATACTTCAACAGCAACTTCAGAAGCAAAAAGTTTCGCCATAGCGCCTTCTTTTGTTACTTTTTTACCATGATCTTTCAGATAACCTGCCTGACGGATCAATAATTCCGAAGCATTGATCTTGGTCGCCATATCCGCTAAATTAAAACCAACCGCTTGAAAATCAAAAATCTTCGTTTGGAACTGTTCTCTTTCATTGGCATATTTCAACGCACATTCGTATGCACCACGGGCAATACCCAAAGATAAAGCTGCAATGGAAATACGACCTCCATCCAATAATTTCAAGGCCTGCACAAAACCATCCCCAATCTCACCGATCAACTGATCTTTATGGATACGACAATCTTCGAAGAACAAACTACCGGTTTCCGAAGCACGCATGCCTAATTTATCCATTTTAGCTCCAGCAGAAAAACCTGGTGTTCCTTTTTCAACGATAAAAGCAGAAATTCCCTTTTTATCTCCTTTTTCACCGGTTCTCGCCATCACCACAGCCACATCACCTGATATAGCGTGGGTGATGAATGTTTTATCGCCATTCAATACGAAATAATCGCCATCAGCTACCGCTACGGTATTCATACCGCCTGCATCAGACCCAGATCCAGGTTCTGTTAATCCCCAAGCTCCTAGCCACTCTCCGCTAGCCAACTTCGGTAAATATTTCTTTTTCTGCTCTTCGTTCGCAAAACTTAAGATATGATTTGTACAAAGGGAATTATGGGCAGCAACGGATAATCCGATCGATCCACAAACCTTAGATATTTCATCTAAAATCGTGATGTACTCCTGGTAACTAAGACCTGAACCACCATATTGTTCAGGAACAATAATACCCATGAATCCATGTTCACCTAGCTTTTTGAATAAATCCTTAGGGAAAATCTGTGCCTCATCCCATTCCATCACATGGGGTTTAATGTAGGTGTTCGCAAAATTACGCGCACTTTCCTTTACCATTGACAATTGTTCGTCAGAATCAACGTAATGCATAATATTATTTTATTTTAGTTTATATTTGGGTTCTAATTATTTTTTACAAATATTATAAAAAACAAATTATATTTTATGATATTTAAAATAATTTAACGCTATAAACCTTTATATTTTATATAATTTCAATCGAAATGCAACAACTTTTAGATGAACTTCGTAGGAAGCACGAGGACCTTGTTTTAGGTGGAGGATTAGATAAAATCCAGAAACAAAAGGAAAAGGGAAAAATGTCTGCTTGGGAGCGAATTGCCTATTTAATCGACGATGAGAGCCCATATGTAGAAATTGGAAGCTTCGCAGCAGATGGGCAATACCTGGAACATGGAGGCTGCCCGAACGCAGGTGTTGTCGTCGTGATGGGCTATGTAAAAGGAAGATTATGTATCGTGGTTTCTAATGATGCAACCGTAAAAGCTGGAGCATGGTTTCCCATGACCTGCAAGAAGAACCTTCGTGCGCAGGAAATTGCGATGGAAAATCATTTACCCATCATTTATTTGGTGGATTCTGCCGGGGTTTACCTACCGATGCAGGATGAAATATTCCCGGATAAGGAACATTTTGGACGAATTTTCAGGAATAATGCCAAGATTTCAGCGATGGGGATTCCTCAGATTGCTGCAATCATGGGATCATGTGTTGCCGGTGGTGCCTACCTACCGATCATGTCGGATTATGCCTTGATCGTGGAAGGTACGGGTTCGGTGTTTTTGGCGGGTTCCTACCTGGTGAAATCATCCATTGGTGAGGTAATCGATAATGAAACATTGGGTGGGGCATCTACGCATTCTGAAATATCTGGTGTTACAGATAATAAATATCCAGATGATGAATCCTGTTTGGATGCCATTCGGAATATCGTGGATAAATTTGGAGAGGAACCTAGGTATAAGTTTTCCAGAACTGAAGCTTTGGCACCGGAATATCCGGTAGAAAAGATCTATCAATATTTACCGGAAGACCGCTTAAAGCCCTATAATATGTTGGAAATACTGAAGGCTATTGTGGATGAGGGAAGTATTGAAGAATATAAAAAGGATTATGGAAAGACATTGATCTGTGCATTGGCAAGGGTTGATGGTTGGGCGGTAGGTATTGTTGCCAATCAACGGGAAGTGGTGAAGGCGAAGAAGCCAGGAAATGCAACGGAAATGCAGATGGGAGGGGTTATCTATTCGGATTCTGCGGATAAGGCAGCTCGGTTTATCATGAACTGTAATCAGCAGAAGATTCCTTTGGTATTCTTTCAGGATATAACCGGATTTATGGTGGGTTCGAGATCGGAACATGGCGGTATCATTAAGGATGGTGCTAAAATGGTGAATGCGATGGCGAATTCGGTAGTTCCGAAATTTACGTTTATGGTAGGGAATAGCTATGGAGCAGGAAATTATGCGATGTGTGGAAAAGCTTATGATCCAAGGTTGATCTATGCTTGGCCAACGGCGCAGATTGCGGTGATGAGTGGAGCATCTGCAGGAAAAACTTTATTGCAGATCCAGGAAGCAGCCTTGAAATCAAAGAATGTGACGCTGTCGGAGGAGGATAAGAATAAGTTATTGGCGGATATAGAAGCGAAATACAAGGCGCAGTTGAGTCCATATTATGCGGCTAGTAGATTATGGGTTGATGGGGTGATTGATCCCACAGAGACGCGGAAAATCATTTATATGGGGATAGAAGCCGCTAGTCATAATGCAGATATGGGGAAATATAATGTTGGGGTGATACAGGTGTAGGGTGTAGATGATAGATGATAGATATTAGATGATAGACCCCGTCATTGGGAGCAAGTAGTCCTTGCCACTTTCACGTCCTTGCGACTTTCACGTCATAGCGAGGAACTATGCCGTCATTGCGAGGAACGAAGCAATCTTTGGACTTTGTCATCCTATCTTCCCGAATGTCATCATGAGCGGTCTTTGTCATCCTGAGCGCAGTCGAAGGCTCTGTACGGTTGTACACGAACAGATGGTTCGACTACGCTCACCATGACATGGCTAAAGATTGCTTCGTCGTACCTCCTCGCAATGACGCAAAACACCTTGCAATGACGCAAACACCTCACAATTATGCGAATTCTTAATAATGCGATTTCTTAATGACTTAGTAAGGTCTATAATCTAACGTCTATAATCTAAAATCTAACCGAAAGCATTCCAGCCTTGAGCCGTAATATCATGCACATTCCCTGATTTAGAAATCATCTGGCATCCTGCCGATGCCTCCGTAATATGTCCAATCACGGAAATATCCAGCTGTCCTTTTACCTTATCATAATCCGATTGGGCAATAGTAAACAACAATTCATAATCCTCACCACCACTCAAGGCACATACCGTAGGATCCAATCCAAATTCCCTTGCCGTTTCATACGTCATCGGATCAATAGGAATCTTCTCCTCATACAGTTTACAGCCAACATTCGAAGCCTTACAGATATGCAAGATTTCCGATGCCAAACCATCCGAAACATCGATCATCGCATGCGGCTGGATCTCTAGATCCGCCAACAACTGCACAATATCCTTTCTGGCATCTGGCTTCAGCTGCCTTTCAATAATATAATCCTTTCCTTCCAGATCAGGCTGTATACCAGGATTTTCCAAGAAAATCTGCTTTTCTCTTTCCAATAACTGCAGGCCAACATACGCTCCACCAAGATCCCCAGAAACACATACCAAATCTCCTTCTTTCGCTCCAGAACGATAAGCAATCTTAGCTTCCTCTGCATAGCCCATACTGGTCACCGAAATCACCAATCCCTGCGCTGAAGTAGACGTATCCCCACCAATCAAATCCACATTATAATTCTGGCAAGCGATCAAAGCACCTTCATAAATTTCCTCCACCGCTTCCAAGGGAAACTTAGAGGATAATCCAATCGAAAAAGTAACCTGCGAAGCCATACCATTCATGGCATAAATATCACTCAGGTTTACCTGTATAGCCTTATATCCCAAATGTTTAAGCGGAACATACCTTAAATCAAAATGAACATTCTCCAACAAGAGATCCGTAGAAACCAAAACCTTCTGATTGGAAAAATCCAATACAGCGGCATCATCTCCTACACCCTTGATGGTACTTTTTTGGGTAAGCTGAATATTCTTGGTCAGATGCTCGATCAGACCAA
Source organism: Sphingobacterium sp. 1.A.4 (assembly GCF_002734245.1). Classification (NCBI taxonomy): domain Bacteria; kingdom Pseudomonadati; phylum Bacteroidota; class Sphingobacteriia; order Sphingobacteriales; family Sphingobacteriaceae; genus Sphingobacterium; species Sphingobacterium sp. 1.A.4. Next base: position 13,394 of record NZ_PEAZ01000073.1, on the reverse strand, counting down.
ATTCACCCATTTCATTCAGATTTGTTTTTTCAATATTATCGAACATAGTTATAATCCCAATTTTGCAGAAATATCCAACATCCTTTCAATAGGTCGCTGAGCCCGTTTGATGATATCCTCAGGAAGAATGATCTCTGGTTGCTCGTAATACAAGCAATTGTATAATTTTTCCAGGGTATTCAATTTCATATGTGGACAATCATTACAAGCACACATGTTGTTTGGTGGCGCTGGAATGAACGTCTTAGAAGGAGAGGCCTTCTGCATCTGATGAAGGATTCCTGATTCTGTAGCGACGATAAAGGTATCTGCCGCATCCTCGATCGTAAATTTCAACATCCCTGATGTAGAGCCGATATAATCCGCCTGTGCAAGGATGTGTTCCTCACATTCTGGATGTGCAATAAACTTCGCATCTGGATATTCTGCACGCAATGCATCGATTCTTTCCTGCGAGAAGATCTCGTGCACCATACACGCACCGTTCCAAAGCACTAGATCCCTACCCGTTTTCTTTTTCACATAATCGCCTAGATTACGGTCAGGACCAAAGATGATCTTCTGATCCTCCGGTAAACTTTCCACAATCTGCACCGCATTGCTCGATGTACAAACGATATCGGATAAAGCCTTCAGTTCAGCCGTACAGTTCACATAGGTGATCACCAAGTGATCCGGATATTTCTCTTTGAATTTTGCAAATAAATGTGGCGGACAACTATCTGATAAAGAGCATCCTGCCTTTAAATCAGGTAACAATACTTTCTTACTTGGAGAAAGTATCTTCGCTGTTTCTGCCATGAAATGAACACCGGCAAATACAATCACCTCCGCATCCGTCTTTGCAGCCTGTTGCGATAAGCCCAAACTGTCGCCAATATAATCAGCAAGATCCTGAATCTCAGATTCCTGATAATAATGGGCTAGGATAACGGCATTCTTCTCTTTCTTCAGCCTATTGATTTCTGCAACCAGATCGATGGTCGGGTCTATCGCCACATCAATATAGCCCTTCGCCTCCAAGTCGTATTCAAAAGTTTTATTCATTTGGTTTCGATTAATTGACAAATGTGATTTCATTGATCGATTACACAAAAGTAAACAAAGAAAATGAAACGAAATCCACATTCCTTTTTTTCAATAATTAATAACTCTTTTTTTAAAAGAAGAATCTTGTTGTTTATTAGCATGTGGATAATGGGGATAATTTTAAGATTTTTAATTTTATTTAATGGATATTCTCTATTTATTCACAAGTTATCCACAGGTCTAAAAGCCTTATCTCTTGATTTTCAGTCCGCTCATTTTTGACCCTTTATTTTTTCCATATTTTTTTGTGAAATGTTTGTTTGTTGGGAATTGTTAATATTACATTCATTTGCTCTTAATATTTTGGTAATAATTGTGTGGAAATAGATAGCGATGTTGATTTTTGAGAAGTTTTCAATTTTATTCCACGAGTTATTTACAGGTTTTCCACATATTTTGTTAATTTGTTGGTTTATTAGGTATTAATAAAGGATATAACAGTAAACATAGGTTGTGGATAGAAAAGTTGATTTTTTAGTCGTAGGATCAGGAATTGCAGGCTTGAGTTTTGCGCTCAAAGCTGCTAAGTTAGGAAAAGTGCTCATCGTAACGAAAGCCAATGAGGATGAGTCGAATACAAAATATGCACAGGGTGGGGTTGCCGTCGTAACGGATGAAACCGATAGCTTTGAAAAACATATTGAAGATACACTGATCGCAGGAGATGGTCTATGTGATACCCAGGTTGTGGAAAACGTGGTGAAAGAAGGGCCTGCTCGTATAAACGAGTTGATTGCTTACGGTACTTCTTTCGATAAGGAGGATTCCGGCGAATATGATCTGGCCCGCGAAGGTGGTCATTCCATGCATAGGATCCTTCATTATAAGGACATTACAGGCTATGAGATCGAAAGGGCGCTATTGGATCAGATCCATGCGAATCCTAATATTGAGATATTAACACATTATTTCGCCGTTGATCTAATTACTCAACACCATTTGGGTATACATGTGGATAAACGGTCAGAAAACATCAATTGCTATGGTATCTACGCGTTAAATACGAAAAGCAAGGTGGTGGAAAAGATCCTTTCAAAGGTTACCTTGATGGCAACTGGTGGAGCTGGACATGTGTATTCCAGTACAACGAACCCTACCATTGCCACAGGTGATGGTATTGCCATGGTTTATCGCGCAAAAGGTAAAGTTCGTAATATGGAATTTATACAGTTCCATCCAACGGCTTTATATAATCCAAGGGAATATCCCGCATTTTTGATTTCTGAAGCTGTGCGTGGTTTCGGTGGTATTTTGAGACGTGCAAACGGGGAATCCTTCATGGAGGAATACGATGAACGGGGATCGCTGGCACCAAGGGATATTGTGGCCCGAGCTATTGATGCGGAGATGAAGAAATCCGGTTTGGATTATGTGTATTTAGATATTACCCATCGATCCAAAGCCGATATTCTATCCCATTTCCCTAATATCTACGAAAAATGCCTGTCCGTTGGTCTTGATATGACCAAGGATTTTATTCCGGTTTCACCTGCTGCGCATTATTTATGCGGTGGTATTATGGTGGATGAATACGGAGCTACCAGTATCAAGAGTTTATACGCATGTGGAGAGTGTTCTTCAACAGGCTTACACGGAGCTAATCGGTTGGCATCCAACTCTTTATTAGAAGCTGCTGTCTATGCTCACCGGATTTTTGAAGATGCAAGTAAAATTGTTGGATCTATCGACTATCAGGAAGACATTCCTTCTTGGGATGATTCCAATACCCAATTGAGTAATGAAGATATTTTGGTGACCCACAACCTGCGTGAAACACAGAAGCTGATGAGCGATTATGTGGGAATTGTTCGTTCTGATTTTAGGTTAGAACGTGCGATGCGTAGATTGGGATTACTCCATGAAGAAACGGAATCCTTCTATAAGAACACAAAATTGTCGGTCAAGCTATGCGAGCTTCGGAATGTCATTCAGGTGGCTTATCTCGTGGTTAAATCAGCTACACAGCGAAAAGAGAGTAGGGGATTGCATTACACCACGGATTATCCGCAACATGCTAATATATTAGAAGATACAATCCTTTAAACCCAATCTATGGCAACTATACTTCCTGTTAAGGACAAACAACCTATTATTGCTGAAAACTGCTTTGTAGCGCCCAATTGTACCATTGTCGGTGATGTGGAAATTGCGGAACATTGCTCGATCTGGTTCAATGCCGTGATTAGAGGGGATGTGAATTATATACGTATTGGCAAGTATTCCAATATACAGGATAATGTAACCATCCATGGAACCTATCTGAAGAATGGTACCGATATTGGAAATTATGTGAACATCGGGCATAATGCCATTGTACATGGCTGTATCATAGATGATTATGTACTTATCGGGATGGGGGCTATAGTCATGGATAAAGCCCATATTCAGAGCAATGTGATCATTGCAGCTGGAGCTGTGGTTTTGGAGAACAGTATCTGTGAATCGGGATTCCTGTATGCTGGTGTTCCTGCCAAAAAAATAAAGCCACTCACGGAGGAGCAGCTCAATCTCTTAAAAAAATTACCACATAATTACGTGCTATATTCTTCCTGGTTCCAGGAAGAAAACTAATTTTTGAATCGGAACCATTGATTTGGGCTAAGGAAAGTTTACTTCAATGGTTTCATTCTGTTCCCAGTTTGCCCTGATGGTAAACGTCCTATCCAGGTACCATATTCTTTCCGCCTGTTTCCTTGCATATACATCCGCTGGATCCCATTTTCCATTTGCATTGCTGTCTTCGATTATTCGGAGACTATATTTACCTCCAGGAAATTTAATGTAGGAAAGCTTATGATCGGCCGGTAATATTTTCTTATCAAAGATCTTATCCTTTTTCTCGTCAATAAGTTCGATAATATAACTTTTGCCTGTATCCAATCCATTGAACGTCAAGTTGATATCCCCGTAATTATCGGCTTCGTTCAACGTGAAACTTGTCTTACTTTCTTTGTTGAATTCATCGAAAGGTCCTAAGATGGCTTTCTCCTGTAGAACTAATTCATAATTCTTATTTGGCCGCCAATTGAAACGGATATGATAAAGTTCTTTATCAATAGAATCCTGTTGCAATTGAAAATTTCTACGGGATACCGAGTCCTCTGTCAGGAGGATCTTGTTCTTATCAACGGATGCAATGGGTGTTTTAGCACTCAATTGGATATGCTTTACCCGATCTACTTTTGTACTGATGTTTAGGATTGGCTGTATATGCTGATCAACCTTGATATTTCTTGCCTTTCTAAACTTCAGGGTATCCAATACCTGGTTATTTTCGGATAATTCAACCCGCACAGAATCGTAATCAATAGAAGAGGTATATATTCTCAGGGTATCATTTTCGGGACTTAATCGGATGATCTTATCCGTATCCAGGTTAGCGGGTTCCAAGATCCGCACCGTAGGATTATTGATGCTTCTATTGAATGTGAATAACATGGAACCATCAGTATCCATCTTTTTATCCAGGTTTCTGAAGATGGTCGGATGGGCTTGGGTATATTCTAGTTTGATGCCTGATACATTCTCCTGTAATACAATACTATCATTCTGGAACCCTATCCAATCATCCCCATTGAAGATTTTGTCGTTGTTGATGTCTTTGATAGCGTATACCCGGTAGGTATCTTCTCGCAGGTTATTGAACTTGAAGTTTCCTGATGAATCCACACTGGTGTAATAGGAGGCTTTTTTCTTTCCGAAGATAGAATCTTTGCTCGTCGGGATCAAAATAGCTATCACTTCTTTGTCCTTGCTCAGATCGAATTCTTTGGTATAGCCATTCATCACCGATCCTTCTATGGTTAAGGAATCCAATTTATCACCTGTAGAGAAAACATAGGTATAGTTCATCAAAGGATTGCTCTCATTATAATCCACCAGACCTTTTCCAAAATTAATGGTATACGTGGTGTTGGCATCCAACGAATCTGGTAGGGTTATGATCAGATTCTTCTTCTTGACTTTTGGTTGGATAGAAGTACTGGCATCGGGGGAGAGGTTGAACTCGCGCTGCCAATTGGCCAATTTGATATATTCATCAAAAGTGATGACGATTTCCTTATCCTTAAAATTTCGGGAAAGGTTTGCCGGCGACTCATTCAGAATTTTTGGTGGAATGGAATCCTTGGGTCCTCCAGTTGGTCTTTGCATGTTCGCACATTGCATAAAACTCAAACTCAGCATAAAAATAAAGCATAAAAAAGCTATTCTTTGAAATAAGGTGCTTTTTAATTGATCTGACGGGTTTTTATCTTTTTTTGAATCCTGAGTCATAAATTTTAAAATAATGTCTTAAATCGCTTTATTTTACTTCGTTTCTTTATTTAATTAAATAACTGATATTCAGTATTTTAACTCATATGTACCATTAAAACACTGATATCCGCAGGAGAAACACCCGAAATCCGGGAAGCTTGTCCTAATGTTCTAGGTTTTACCTTTAATAGTTTTTGTCTTGCTTCGATCGATAATGAAGTTAAGGAATTATAATCAAATTCTGGATTGATTTCTTTGTCCTCCATTTTCTTCATCTTGTTCACAATTTCCATTTCCTTCTCAAAGTAACTATCGTATTTCACTTTGATCTCTGCTTGTTCAATAGTTTCCTTATCAAATTGGGATAGGTAGTTTGCTAAGGTTTCATCCGCTCTGATGATGTCATTCATCTCGACTTGTGGTCTACTTAGGATATTGAACAATCTTGTTTTTTGACTGATGGAACTGCTTCCTTTTTCCGCCAACACCTGGTTCATGTTGTCGATAGAAACTGAATTTGTTTTTAGGAACTCAACGATATCATCCGAGTTTTTTACTTTATCATTTACGATCTGTAATCTTTCATCGGATACCAATCCTAATTTATGGGCGATAGGGGTAAGGCGAATATCCGCATTATCCTGTCTTAATAATAGGCGGTGTTCTGCCCTGGAAGTGAACATCCGATAAGGCTCGTCTGTACCTTTTGTTACCAGGTCATCCACCAATACGCCAATATAAGATTCCGATCTTTTCAATATTAATTCATGCAGATCGTTGATGCGTTGGTGTGCATTGATCCCTGCCAAAAAACCTTGTGCTCCGGCTTCTTCATATCCCGTGGTGCCATTGATCTGTCCTGCAAAGAAAAGGTGTTTTACCTTTAGCGTTTCCAAGGTTAGATCCAATTGCATCGGTGGGAAGAAATCGTATTCAATGGCGTATCCCGGTCTGTACATTTTTGCCTGCTCAAATCCTGGGATTAATTGCAACGCTTTTAATTGAACGTCCTCCGGTAGGGAAGTAGAGAATCCATTTACATAAATTTCCACCGTACGGAATCCTTCGGGTTCAACAAAAATCTGATGCCTTTCGCGCTCCGCAAAACGGTTGATTTTATCTTCGATCGATGGACAATAACGTGGTCCCAGACCTTTGATTCTTCCGGTGAACATGGGTGATTTTTCAAATCCTGTTTTCAAAACCTCATGTACTTTATCGTTCGTATAGGTAATCCAACAACAACGTTGTTCGGTTGGAACTTCTACGTTGGTATAGGAAAAACGTCCGCGATTTTCATCACCCCATTGTTCTTCCATTCGTTCATAATTCAGACTTCTTCCATCTACGCGAGGAGGAGTACCGGTCTTCATTCTACCAGATTCAAAACCTAAAGACACCAACTGTTCGGTCAAACCTGTTGCAGCTTTTTCTCCTGTTCTGCCACCACCAAATTTCTTTTCTCCAACATGGATTACTCCATTAAGGAACGTTCCATTAGTAAGCACTACTGCATCACTTTCAATACGGATACCCATCGACGTAATCACACCTGCTGCTTTTCCGTTTTCCACGATGACTTCTTTTACCGTATCCTGCCACATATCCAAATTAGGAATGGATTCTAATTGCCAACGCCATTCTTCAGCAAAGCGCATACGGTCATTCTGTGTTCTCGGACTCCACATGGCTGGTCCTTTTGATAGGTTCAACATGCGGAATTGTATAGTAGATTTATCAGCAATGATACCAGTATATCCACCCATGGCATCAATCTCTCTTACGATCTGACCTTTTGCCACACCACCGATAGCTGGGTTACAGCTCATCTGTGCGATCACCCCCATGTTCATGGTGATGAGCAAAACAGAGGAACCCAGGTTAGCCGCTGCTGCTGCTGCCTCACATCCGGCATGGCCGGCCCCAACTACAATTACATTATATTTTTTAAACATAGATTATTCTCAAGTTTCACGTGGAACTGATAAAGGAGTTTCACGTGAAACGTATTATATAAATTCTGCCAGCTCCATCCAGCGTTCTGTTTTGCTGTCAAGACTGGTCTTGCTCTTTTCTATCTCTTCCGCTATCTCCTGAAGCTCCACATGGTTCGTAGTGCTCGAAAGTTTTTCGGTCAACACACTTACCTGGTTCTCCAAGGTTTCGATTTCCTTTTCCAAAGACTCGAACTCATGCTGCTCCTTGAAACTTAGCTTCTTCTTTTTCTCTTGAACCGGTTGAACTTTTTCAACCTTCTTCTCTACCTTTTTCTCTATGGCTTCCTGCTCCAATTTGAAGTCGGCATAGTTACCATTATAGATCACTACTTCAGCATCACCTTTGAAGACGAACAATTGTTCCGTCAGTTTGTCGATCAAGTAACGGTCGTGGGAAACTAAGATCAATACCCCAGGGTACTCCTCCAAAAATTCTTCCAGGATATTCAAGGTATCAATATCCAGATCATTGGATGGCTCATCGAGTATAAGGAAGTTCGGATTAGCCATCAACACCCGCATCAATTGCAACCTCTTTTTTTCTCCACCACTCAGCTTGCTTACCAAACCAAATTGCTTTTCCGGTGGAAATAAAAATTTAGTCAATAATTGTGAAGCCGTGATCACTTCGCCATTTTTCATCTCGATGAAATCGGCCACATTCTTGACAATGTCCAACACGCGCTCATCTGTGGAAAAGCTCAAACCTTCCTGTTTATAGTAACCATATTTGGTCGTCTCGCCCACATCAATCTTACCTGAAGTAGGAGGGAGGATGCCCGTGATCAAATTCAAAAAAGTAGACTTACCACTACCGTTCTTTCCCGCTAGACCAATACGGTCTCCCTTCTTGAAGATGTAGGAAAAATCCTTAATGATGTCTTTACCGGCAACGGCAAATCCAACTTTCTCCAGCTCCAAGATTTTATTTCCCTGGCGGGAAACTTTAACCGAAAGCTCCACATTATCTTTCTTCCTCGGACCCTTGGATCGCTCCTCTAAGTCGTAGAAAGATTCAATTCTCGCCTTCGCTTTAGTACCCCTTGCCTGTGGCTGACGGCGCATCCAATCGAGCTCCTTCCGCCATAGGTTTCTGGCCTTATCCGCCGCCGCAATTTCTGTTGCTTCACGCTCGGCTTTCTTCTCCAAGAAGTAGGCGTAATTTCCTTTATAGGAATAGACCTGACCTTTATCCAACTCCCTAATTTCTGTACAGATATTATCGAGAAAATAACGGTCGTGGGAAACAAGTAATACTGTTTTCTGTCCGGTGGTCAATAGTTTTTCCAACCATTCAATGGTCTCAATGTCCAAGTGGTTGGTCGGCTCATCCAATACATAGATATCCGGTTCATCAATCAAGAGCTTCGCCAAAGTCAAGCGTTTCTTTTGGCCTCCACTCAAGGATGCGATCTGCTGATTGAAGTTTTTGATCTGGAACCTATTCAGGATGGTCTTGATGTTGTTTTCATATTCCCAAGCGTTCAAGTTGGTCAACCTTTCGGTGATATCCATGAAATGTTTTGAGTTAACATCTTGATTTTCAGCTAATTGTTCGTATTCTTTGATCAATTGTTGCTGCTCATTATCCAAGCTGAATATGAAATCATTGATGGTATTCAGGTTGGAGAAATCGGGTTCTTGTGGTAGATAACCAATTCGCAGTCCGCGCTCTTTAACGACTCTACCTTTTGTAGGGACGACCAGTTCGGCCAATATCTTCAATAAGGTAGATTTTCCGGTACCATTGATACCGACCAATGCTACACGGTCGCCTTTCTGTAAAGCAAAATGTAAATCTTGAAATAACCAGCGATCATTAAATGAATGGCTAACTTGTTCTGTGCTTAAAATACTCACCTAGATGTTTTGACGTAAAATTCCAAGCACAAAATTATTAAATATTTGTTACTCCTTAACTCTTAAATATGAAATGTGTACTTATACTGATAAAAGTGTTCCATTAATTCAGCCTGTAGGAGGCAATCAGGTTGAAACGAGGGATGTGAACATGGAAAATGGAATTGTCGATCTCCCGGATCATTTCATAGTATCCTTCCATAAAACCAAGGTCACTTTTGAGGTTGCAGCCCGACACGTATTGATGGCTTTCACCCGGAGCTAAAATGGGTTGCTCGCCAACTACACCATCGCCGTCCACCTGTTTGATGTCGCCGGTAGAATCAAAGATGTTCCAATGTCTTCTTAATAATTGCACCGTGTATTCACTGTTATTTTCAATCGTGATACGATAGGCAAACATAAAATGCTCGTTATCAGGATTGGAATACTCGGATTGATAAGTAGACTCAACGGAAATTTTCACGCCAGATGTAGTTTGTGTCGTCATTGCTTCAAATATATTAATTTACCCTAGATGCACAACTATCTTCAACCATTGTACTAGTTAAATTACGTTTTTTAGACAAATAAATTACATAATCCCTTGAAATTTAATGTTTAAAACCCATTTTTTCTTCAAACTTTTTTCAGATTGTAGACGGGCTGGAAGTGAGATTTAAGTGAGGTGTAAGTGAGTTGTAAGTGCTAAAAGTCACTTACAACTCACTTACATGTCACTTGCGCACCCTACTTGCCGCAAGAAGTCAACCTGAATTTCTCTAAAATTGATTAGGTTTGTAACATGGCAAAAGGCTCTTTGTATTTAATACCTGTACCCTTGGCTCAGGAAGCTGAGAAAGCATCTTATACCTTATTACATGCTGATATAATCAACCATATCAAGGAATATGTGGTAGAGAACGAAAAAACAGCTCGAAAATTCCTGAAAGAAGCGGGTTTGAAACGTCCGCAGCAGGAACTGATCATCCATGATTATGGCAAGCATCAGCGGGAGAAGATCAATTACCATGAAATATTCAAGAATGCGGTTGCTGGCGAAGATATCGGCTTGATGTCGGAAGCCGGTTGCCCGGCCATAGCGGATCCCGGTTCGGATGTGGTGGCCGAAGCCCACAAAAGAGGCATCCGGGTAATTCCCATGGTAGGACCGAATTCCATTCTGATGAGCTTGATGGCTTCAGGCTTCAACGGACAACACTTTAGTTTTCTGGGTTATCTGCCCATTGATAAATCAGCGAGGTCTAAAAAAATAAAAGATATCGAAAAGATAAGTCAACGGGAGAAATCCACACAGATTTTTATCGAAACGCCTTTCCGGAATAATCAATTGTTAGCAGAACTTTTAAAGAGCTGTAAACCGCAAACAAAACTTTGTATTGCCTGTAATATTACAGCAGGGGATGAATATATTTTCACCCAATCCATCGGTCAATGGAAGGATACGAAAATAGATCTCCATAAGAAACCCTGTATTTTTCTATTATTTGCTGGGTAAATCGTAATTTTAATATTTTAGTGCGGATCAATATAACAGAACATTAAATGCCAGAAACCCTATCTCCTGAGTTGATAGATGAGTTATATAGACTCAGTATATTCGTTTTTATTTTCACCCTAATTGTATGGGCACTATATGCCAATACCATACGCAAAACATTAGCTTTAATAGCACCGGAAAATCAGTTCATAAAGCCCAATCAAGCGTGGATCCTTGTGATTCCATTCATCAATGTATATTGGAATTTTGAAGTAGCAAGGAAACTTTCCTATTCCCTCAACAATGAATTTTTTGATCGTAAAATAGAAGTGGAAGAAAACCCGGCACTTAGAGCAGGATTAGCCTATGCTTGGTCTTTCCTGATCTATCTCACACCTTTCGGACTATTTTTTCCAATTCCGGTCTTTGTGACTTTTGTGATTTTCTTTGTCATGCTGATCTATTTCATCAGTTATTGGTATAAGGTCAATCAATTCAGGGAGTTGATCATCGAACATAATAAATGGAAGGATAATCAAACCAACAACTAACATGAAAATCAAAGATATAACCCAGTTTTTGGAAGAATTGGCGCCATCCAATTACCAGGAGAGCTATGATAACTCCGGTTTGATCGTGGGCGACCCAAATAAGGAGGTCCACAAGGCGCTGATCTCTTTGGATTGCACCGAAGCCGTGGTGGAAGATGCCATTGAAAAGGGATGCGATCTCATCATTTCCCATCATCCCATTGTGTTCTCAGGGATGAAGCGATTTAATGGTAAAAACTATGTCGAAAGAACGATTATAAAGGCGATAAAGCATGATATTGCGCTATATGCTATCCATACCAACCTGGACAATATTGCCGGAGGGGTAAGCAGCAAGATGGCCGACAAATTAGGACTGGAAAACCAGGCTATTTTACGGCCTAAAGCAGGATTGTTAAAGAAATTGGTGGTCTATGTGCCCCGTACGCATGTGGAGGAAGTGCGAAATGCGCTATTCGAAGCTGGTGCAGGTGCCATCGGCGATTACGATGAATGCAGCTACAATACAGTAGGATATGGAACGTTTAGGCCATTGGAAGGAGCCAATCCAGCGATTGGTGCTGTAGGTAGCCAGGAAAGGGTAGAGGAGACCAAAATAGAAGTGATCTATCCCGTACAACGCGAAAGAAAGATCTTGGTTTCCATGTTGGCCGCACACCCCTATGAGGAGGTGGCCTATCATATAATCAGCCTGGATAACAGCCTTTCATCGGTAGGATCTGGAGCGATCGGAAACCTGAAAACGCCCATGCGTGAGGAGGAATTCCTAGCCTTTTTGAAAGAACAGTTTCAATTACAGGTCATCCGCCATACCAGTTTATCCGGTAAACCGATAAAAAGAGTGGCGCTCTGTGGTGGTGCCGGAGGGTTCCTATTAAACGATGCAAAGCGCTCTGGCGCAGATATTTTCATCACCGCAGACTATAAATACCATGAGTTTTTTGATGCCGAAGAAGAAATCGTCATCGCTGATATCGGACATTTTGAAAGTGAACAATTTACTCAAGAATTATTGTTGGAAGTAATTACGAAAAAATTTGCTAACTTTGCTGTCCTATTGACAGAAATAGATACAAATCCTATAAAATACTACAGTTAATGGAACAAACCGTAGAACAAAAATTAAAAGCTTTATGGGCGTGGCAATCAATTGAAACAAAAATTGATAAGATACGCCAGGTACGTGGAGAGTTACCTATTGAGGTAGCAGACTTAGAGGATGAGATCGCAGGTCTTGACACCCGTATCGAAAAAATTCGCAATGAGTTGGATGAATTAGAAGACTCGATTGTGAAACGTAAAAACATGATCAAAGATGCGCAAGCTTCCATCAAAAAATACGAATCACAACTTAATGAAGTAAAAAACAACCGTGAATACGATGCTATTTCTAAAGAGATCGAAATTCAAGGATTGGAAATTCAGGTATGTGAAAAACGTATTCGTGAAGCTGAGTTCGAAATCAAGAACAAAACAGAAGCTTATGATGCTACTGTGAAGAATGTTGATTTCAGCAAAGGCGAATTGGGCGGCAAAAAACAAGAATTGGAAACCATCACTTCAGAAACTCAGATTGAAGAAGATGATTTGTTGAAAGATGTTGCAGCAGCTGAAACCCAAATCGAAGAGCGTTTATTGAAGGTGATCAAGAAACTTCGTAAGTCTTTCCGTAATGGATTGGCAGTCGTTTCTATCGAGCGTGATAGCTGTTCAGGTTGTCACAACAAGATTCCACCTCAATTGCAGTCAGAAATCCGTCAACGTAAGAAAATCATCATCTGCGAACACTGTGGTCGTATCCTGGTTGATGAGGAAATTGCAAACGAAGAAGCATCGTAATTTGCTTTCAAATAATATTTTTAAGAGGCTGTCTCCTATGTTTGTGTCAAGCAAATGTAGGAGACATTTTTTGTTTTATAGATTTGCTGTATTTAGTGAAAAGAGGGAGAGCCTAGGGCTGTCTTAGTAGCTTTTTTAGCATACTGATTTTTAGAGATGGCCTTCCTCTTTTTCGCTTCCTAAGACAGAACAGAATGTAAGGCGGAATTACAGTCCAGCTTGAATATCCATAAGGAGACAAGTCCAAGGGAAGTTTCACTATTGATTTTTCAGTTTCACATCAAAAAATTAACATGAAAACACTCAAGCAGGTCGTTGGCA
>NZ_PEAZ01000072.1:0-25304 GCF_002734245.1 Sphingobacterium sp. 1.A.4 | reverse complement strand
TATGTATGTCCGGCCGGACAGAAGCTCAGCTTTATCGGTCATGCAACCAGAGTCAGTGCCAACGGATACACTGCCCGGGTCAGCTGTTACCAGGCTCGGCGATGCGAAGGCTGCCCGATGCGCAGTGGGTGCCATAAAGCTAAAGGCGATCGGCTCATTGAAGTAAACCATAGACTCAATCAGCTCAAGGATAAAGCCCGGGAAAGACTGCTATCGGAAGAGGGAATGTACCATCGAAGCAAGCGACCCATAGAAGTGGAAGCTGTTTTCGGTCAGATGAAAAGCAACAACAGGTTTACCCGGTTCACAATGAAAGGACTGGAGAAAGTCGCTGTGGAGTTCGGATTGAGGGCCATTGCCCATAACCTCAGAAAATGGGCAAAAAAGTGGAAAGACAAAGCTTTTATCGGTAAACCAGGTGGCAAAAACTCCCTATTTGCGATAAATCAAGCCATCAACATGCTGAAAAGTATAAAACATCGACTTGCAGCCTAATATTGCTCATGAAATTATAATGGAGCTCCAGAAAGCTATAAAACAGAAGAAGGTGCCTTTTTAGACACCTTCTTTTTCCGTGCTCCCAACTGGGCTCGAACCAGTGACCAAAAGATTATGAGTCTTCTACTCTAACCAACTGAGCTATAGGAGCTTTTTTATTTCATCAAAATTTCAGCATTTATTCCTGCCTTTTGACGATGCAATTATCGATATTTGAGACGAGAAAACAAAATTTTTTAGATGCAAAATATCAAAAATGTAATTCTGGATTATGGAAATGTGATCTTCATGATCGACTTTCCGCGTGTTCGTCAGGCCTTTATCGATTTGGACATTCAACATGTCGATGATTTTTTTGCACACCATGGGCAAGACTCCCTATTTGATAGTTTTGATAGGGGAGAGATTACGGCTGCTGAATTCCGAAATGGTGTACGAGAAAAAGCCAATAAACCCGATCTAACCGATGAACAGATCGATCATGCCTGGAATTCCTTGCTAATTGGCGTTCCTGAAGGTAAACATGAAATTATGGAGGAACTGAACGAACGTTACAGAATGTTTCTCTTGAGCAATAACAATGAGATCCATTACACCTATTGCATGAACCATATCCAGGAAGTTTACGGCGTAGAAGACAATGAGCAGTTTTTTGAAAAGACCTATTATTCCCATTTAGCCGGATTGAGAAAGCCTGATCTTGCGATCTTCGAATTAGTGCTTAAAGAAAACAACCTCAATCCATCGGAAACCCTTTTTGTGGATGATAGCCCCCAACATCTTGAAGGAGCAAAACAATTGGGTATCCATACGGCACTGTGTACGAAGGATCATCCATTGGAAGCTATTGTTGAAGAATTTGGCTTATTAAAATAATATTAATAAAGTTCCTTTCATTTACTAAAATAAATCTTGTGGAATCCAATTGATTTCGATACCTTTGCAGACCAAGAAAATTACGACGAAAGGAGGTATATTAAAAGCTATGATTATTGTAAATGTAAAAGAAGGAGAATCTCTAGATAGAGCATTGAAGCGTTTCAAGAAGAAATTCGAGAAAACTGGTGTGTTAAGAGAATTACGCTCCCGTCAAGCTTTCGAGAAGAAATCGATCACTCGTCGTACCCAAGTTAAGAAGGCGATCTACAAACAATCTTTAAACCAAGACAACGGTTAATTATTGTACAAACATATAGAACGAGCTATCCCAAAAAGATAGCTCGTTTTGTTTTGAAAATGAGCCGCTTAATTAATTTCTCTTTTTACCTGTTACTTTTTCGAAAAGAAATTGATTGAAAGCTCCCAAAAAGTAGTATTTTTGGCCTGCCGCCTGCGTAGTTCAATGGATAGAATATCAGATTCCGGTTCTGACGATGTGGGTTCGACCCCCGCCGCGGGCACTCTAAAAAAGAGGTGATCTTTCACCTCTTTTTCTGTTATTAGGGGATGTTGGTTATTATGCCTCGCTTTACTTTTTGTATTTTAATTGCCATTTCCCTTATTCTTTTGATTTTTTTTAGTTTGAACGCCTGAACCGTTGAAAATTTATTAATAATATTCTTCTGATGTTACTGTTTTAACAATGTAATTTAAATTCTATTCTGAGTTTAAGTGTGTTTTTACCGAATAAAGGTTTGGTTCTTTAAGAAAAAATGGTAATCCTAATATGAAAGTATATAAACAGTATGTAAGGTATACATTTTACATACTTTCAGCATACTTTCGCCTTAGTTTCAGTTCGAAGCTAACATGGGTATTCTATATTTTCTCTAAATAGCTTATTAAAGGTAGAATTAAAACATGTATATCTTTAATTTTAAAACAGCGTTTAGAAGATCACAAAATTAATCCAACATCAGGAAAATCATGGAATGAGGTGAAGCAAGAACTGCAAAAAAACGAATAAAATAAACCCTGAGCTAATTCTAAAAAAGTCCAAATGAATTTCTTCACCTGGACTTTTCCTCTCAGCTCCAAAGAGCCTAATTACTTAATAAATTAAACAGATTACATTCTCCCGAATTAATCCTTAGTAAGAACTAAATCTAAAATTCTTAATGATCATGCCCATGATCATCCTCTTCCACCAAATGCAGGCTAAATTTCAGATCAAGGTCATTTGCCCCGCCAAATTTCGCATACTCCTTATTGGTTATATCCTTAACCAGATCAATCTGAGATTTTACCCCGGGATTCAAGTGCCTAAGGATATAATTAAAAGTAAACGACTCTGCAATCTTATTTACACTGATATATCCAACTGTACCTACCTTCACAGCAGTGCCATCCGCTTTCTTATCCGCATAACTAATGCTCAATGCATCAGCAGGAGCGCCTAAAATAAAGGCAAAATGCTGATCATCCCTAGCCACAAAAGTCTGCTGGCTCTCACGACCTGCAAAATCACGAACGATCAAATTAAAACGATAGGATTTATACTTTTCCAAATGTAAATGAGCACCCACTTCCGGCAAAAGATCGTTCCCTTTGAATTCGATCTTTTCTACCTCCGCTCCAGCGAAATCTTCATAGCTCACATTACTTCCATTCACCACCTTTTTTACTTCCGTAAAAACCAAGGTAGCACCGGAAACCTCCTCCTGGTCCACCTCTGGATTTGGGTCATCCTTTGAACAAGAACTGAATACAGAAATACTGAATAACGCGATAATAAATAAATGTATATTTTTCATGATTATGTTTTTTTAATGTTTTTTTCTAAAATGTATAATTAATGGATAAAATAAAGTTTCGGCCAGGACGATGCGCATAATAACGGAATCGATCCATATAATCCTTATACTGGTTATTGAATATATTCTCAACACGCAAACCTAGATTGACCAATTGATTGGTTTCCCTACCTAAGCGAAAAGCTTGGGAAACATGTATATGCATCAGGTGATAGGCAGGGGGAGGAGCCATAAAGTCCGTTCCTGCTTCATACCGATTTTGTTTGGCTACAAACTGATGGGATAATTTAACATATCCTTTATCCTGGGGAGCATAGCTCCAAGCCAAGCTCTGTGTAAACTGATCCGAAGGAATATATGGCAGATAACGATCCATACTCAGGTTCTTTGCGCGCACTAAACCCGCATTGATCTGGTACTGCCAATGTTCCAAAAATGCCCATTTCGCATTCAGGTCCAGACCAAAGAACAAAGCATTGTGCTGCGTATAGCTAAAAACCGGAAAAGTTCCTCGGATGGTCTGTCTTACCGAATCTGGATTCGGGGTGGAATAGATATAATTTGCAATATACTGCGCATACCCATCCAGTTGGAAGGCAAAATCATCCGCTTCGCGGCTGATCGAATTCACCCATTTCAGTCCTTGTTCGGCTTTTAGATCAAGATCACCGATTTCATAGATCCCTGCACCATGGTGAACCCCATCTGCATACAGTTCATTGGCCGTAGGTGCTCGCCAGGCCAAACCCACATTCGACCGTATTGCCCATTTGGAGTCGAGTTGGTATTTCCCGCCCACTGATCCGGAGAAATTATGGAAATTCCGTTGGTCTGTGAGCAGGTATTGCTGTGGGATGCTTTCGTTAGGATCATTATAACGGTACCTATACCCGGCAGCATCGAAATATCGGAAATCATATCGCCAACCCAGTTCCAATAAAAATCGGTCCCAAACTTGTTGATGCATCCCGAACAAGCCGATCGACCAGCTTTCAAAGTTGGGAATGATAGGGGTGGTGCCAGTTCCAGGGGTATTGTTGTTCACCTGATTTACAGCCTGCATACCGATGGTATATCCCTTTTTCTTCAGCAACAGTTCTAAGGAATGGCTGTCCAACACCATATCAGCCATGGGTACATCATCTGCTACCGCACGACGGCGGTCGAACTCCTTGCGGTGGTTCCTTTGCCAACCATATTGAGCTTCCAATTTCAGGTCATTGTCGAAGGAATATTGATAGTTCAAACGCGCCAATTGATGACTGACATTCTGCTTTGGCGCTTGGATGTCGTAAGAAAAATCATAATGCTCCAAAGGTTCACCATGGGCAATCCTCGCCAGAATATCATCGATATTACCTACATGGGCGCCATAGAATACACCCAGCTCGGTTTGGAAGCGACTGTAATAGGCATCAAAAGCATGATTCGCTAATTTATACTGAACCTGTCCGGAAAAGTTAAGCTCCTGCACGGCGGTGTTCCCTAGATAATAATCGGCAGTTTTGCTATTTCCCAATTTCTTGCCGGAAAGCTGGGCTTTCCAACCCAGATTGGGGATACTTTTCAAGCCTCCTTCCAACAGCACGTTTCCTGAAAACCCACGCCCATTGCTGAATCCCAATAAATCCATAGCACCATGCAGACTATCGGTTTTGATGCTTCTGGATTTGCTGATCAGTACACCTGCCAAGGCGTCTGCTCCATAGCGAACAGCTTGGGCACCCTTGATCAGTTCAAAATCATCCGCCGAAAAAGGGTCGATCTCCGGCGCATGTTCCATACCCCATTGTTGTCCTTCATGCTTTACGCCTTGGTTCAACATCAGAATGCGGTTACTATGTAGCCCGTTGATCACCGGCTTTAATATGCTATGGCCTGAGCTCAAAAGACTGACGCCAGATAAATTACTGAAACGTTCTGCCAAGGTCTTGCCCTTGCTTTCGTCGATCTCCTCTTGGGATAGGTTTTGCCTCACGGCAGTGCCTTGTTCATGTCGTTTCGCAGAGACTTTTACCTCCTCGATCGTTTCATGTTGCTGTGCCAAGATGACGGTCCAAGGACCTAACATCATGCACAGGAATAGTATTCTAAGCATGTATTTAGATTACGCTAATAAAAATGTAGCCTTTAAAAATATGGAAGGCTTTGAAATATGGAGGCCTTTGAAATATGGAAGCCTTTTAATGGGTTCTGCTGTAAGGAATTATACAGCCAAGAAATAGGATGGAGGCCCTCGGAGAGAATAAGGAATGCTTTGTCTGCTGACAATTCCTTCATGATATAAGGAAGGAGAAAATTTTTCTATTGGCCATTCTACAGCTTTATTCTCCCAGTTCCACTGGAATAATTGATCTACCTGTTGATGATAAAATAAAAAACAGTAGGTACAGTTCTCATGGGAATGATCGGCAGAATGAGAATGTGCATGGTCCTCAGCATGTGCATGTCCATGATGTGCACAATCATGTGATGTTTGATCATGGGTATGAAAAGAAATTAGGCCAAGGGAAAGGCATATAATACCGATCCAGATACTGGCAATTGCTCTTTTCTTTGTTCCAATCCAATTTATCACAGCACAAAGATAATGCAAATGCAATAGTGTTGCAAATTAAAATAAACTTTGTTGCATTAACAGTGGGATTCTTTTTAGCAGGAATGTCTACAAATCCGATTAACTTCTTGGATGGTATTGGGTAATAATACTTTGTAAATAATCTTTATCGATATGCGTATATATTTCGGTCGTGCTGATGCTTTCATGGCCAAGCATATCCTGTACCGCACGCAGGTCGGCACCGCCTTCCACCAAATGGGAAGCAAAGCTATGTCGGAAGGTATGCGGACTGACATCCTTTTTCAAGCGAATTTTTTCTGCAAGGTCTTTGATGATGATGAAAATCATTACCCTGGATAATGGATTGCCGCGACGGTTCAGGAAAACATAATCTTCCATCCCCGGTTTGATGGTCTGGTGCACCCTGATCTCTTCCAGGTAGATCTTTAGAAATTTGATAGCTTGCTCGCCAATGGGAATCAACCTTTCCTTGTTTCCCTTTCCTTCGACCTTGATGAATTCCACATCCAGAAACAAATTGGAAATCTTAAGCTCACAAAGTTCCGAAACCCTTAAACCACATCCATAGAGGATTTCCAGGATGGCCTTATTTCGCATCCCTTCTGCGGCGGATAGGTCGATCGCCGAAATCAAGGCGTCAATTTCCTGGATGCTGAGCACTGTAGGGATCTTCCGGGAAAGGCGAGGGCTTTCAATAAGTTCGGCTGGGTTGCTTTCCCATTGGTATTCGATCTGAAGGAAATGGAAAAATGTTTTGATGCCCGATAGGATCCTGGCCTGGCTAAAAGCCGATATGGCAAATTCATTGATCCAGACCAAGAAATCTTGGATATTTCGGGTCTTGATGTCCTGGAGAGGGATCTCTTTTAACTCACAGTAATGCTGTAGTTTAACGATATCATTCTGGTAGGCATCAATGCTATTTTGGCTTAAACCCCGTTCTAAAAGCAGAAAACGTTTGAAATCCTTTTTTAAATTTTCCCAGTCCATTCGTTAAATATAACTAAATATCGATTATTATTTTCTTTCAACTTTAAAAAGCGAATAAAATCTTGTAATTTGGGACATTATTATATAATAACCGTTCTATACAAAAATAAAGATTATGAAAATTTTGAAGCCGTTGGCAATTGCCTTTTTGCTCCCATTTACAGCAGAAGTGGCAACTGCCTATGTTCCAAGCAACATCAGTGCTGAAGCAAAAGTGATTTTGCAATCCGATTCCCTGAAATGGGATGCGAAATTACCATTCGATCAAACTGTGAAGCAAGGAAAATTAGCGAATGGGTTTACCTACTTCATTCGTAAAAACACCGAACCAGAGAAACGTGTTACCATGTATTTGGGCGTGAAAGTGGGTTCGATCGTAGAAACCGAAAAACAACAAGGTCTTGCGCACTTTTTAGAGCATATGAACTTTAATGGACTAAAGCATTTCCCTAAGAATGCCTTAGTGGATTACCTGCAAAAAGCTGGGGTTCGTTTTGGTTCTGACCTTAATGCCTATACGGGTTTTGATGAAACGGTTTATCAATTACCAATCCCTTCGGATGATCCTGAGTTGTTGAAGAATGGTCTTCAGGTAATGCGCGACTGGGCACAGGATGCGATGTTGGAAACAGATGAAATCGAGAAGGAACGTGGTATCATCATGGAAGAGATGCGTGGTGGCCGTGGTTCTATGCAACGTATGCGCGATAAGTTCATGCCGGTATTGATGAATGGTTCCTTATATGCTAATCGTCTACCTATTGGTACGGAAGAAGTGGTTATGGGATTTGACCCTGCATTGATCCGTCAATTCCATAAGGATTGGTACCGTCCGGATTTACAAACTTTGATCGTTGTGGGTGATATTGATCCTGTTGCAATCGAAGCGGAAATCAAACGCCTATTCTCGGATATGCGCGTGGAGAAAAATCCGAAAGAACGTAAAAAAGTAGGCATTGATCTATTGAACAAAAATCAATTTATCAGTGTAACGGATCCGGAGATGGCCTATACCTTAGGACAGATCTTGATCAAACATAAAGAAAGTAAGGTGGAAACCGTAGGGGATTACCGCAAGGAATTGATGAAGAATATCTACGGAAGCATGATCAATGCACGTTTAGGTGAATTGACGCAATCTGCTAATCCTCCTTTCCTTCAAGCGGGAGTGGATATTTCTGAATTCATGGGTGGATTGGATAACCTAACTGCCTATTTCGTATCTAAACCAGGTCAATTTGAAGATGGTATTAAAGCGGTGGTTCGTGAATTGGACCGTGTGGATAAATTTGGTTTTACCGAATCGGAATTCAAACGTACCGTATCTGCTTATGCGAAATCCAATGAAACTTCTTATGTGGAGCGCGATAAGCGTAAATCGGATAGCTATGTAAATGCTTATCTGAACCACTTCTTGAAAGATGCTCCGGCATTAAGTAGTGAAGATCGTTATCAGATCACGAAGCAATTATTGCCTACATTGACCTTGAAAGAGGTAGTGGCTATTGGTGAAGAATATTATGTGGATAGCAACCGTGATGTGGTTATCCTAGCACCAGATTCTGAAAAGGATAAATTGCCGCAAGAAGCACAGGTGAATACTTGGTTCGCTGATGTAGACAAGGAGCAGTTGACGGCTTATGATGATAAGGTTTCAGATCTGCCATTGTTGAGCAAAGAGCCTGTTAAAGGAACAATCAAAAGCGAAAAAGGAATCGATAAGATTGGCGCGAAGGAAATCGTATTGAGCAATGGTGTTAAAGTGGTATTAAAACCTACTAATTTCAAGAATGATGAGATCTTGATTTCAGCATTCAGTCCAGGTGGTACTTCCGTTTATTCGGATGCGGATTACATGTCGGCATCAATGGCGGGTACATTGGTGAATTCAAGTGGTTTAGGCCAATTGAATACCATTGAGATGCAGAAATACATGACAGGTAAACAAGTGAATATCAGTCCTTATATTTCTGAGCGTACAGAAGGTTTGTCCGGCTCATCGGATAAAGAAGGCTTGAAGACTGCATTTGAAATGATCTACGGATACTTTACAGAACCTAGGATCGAAGATGATGTATTCCAGAGTGTGATGAGCAGACAGATTACGATGTTGGCTAACCGGGAGAATGATCCTAACTTCGTGTTCAATAAGAACATCATCAATACCTTATATGGAAACAACATCCGTAGAAACCCAGCTGATAAAGCGGAGTTGGATCAAGTAAAACAAGCGCGTGCATTGGAGATCTACAAAGATCGTTTCGCGGATGCATCTGACTTTACTTTCGTGATCGTGGGTTCATTTACCGAAGCGGAAATCAAACCTTATTTGGAGAATTACTTAGCAGCTTTGCCAGCGACCAACCGTAAGGAGGAAGCGAAGGATCTGAAGATTGTTGAGCCTGCAAAAGGGGTAGAGAAGATCGTTAATAAAGGTCAGGAAGCTAAGGCGAACGTAAGATTGTCCATTTATGGCGATTATACCTACAACGATGCGGAGAACATGAATTTAGCAGCATTGGAGACTATCCTTTCCAATAGATTGATCGAGCGTCTTCGTGAAGAGGAGAGTGGGGTATATGGAACGGGAGCAAGAGCTTCTTATTCTAAATTCCCTACGCAACGTTATTCCTTTAATGTTGGTTTTGGGACTAGCGTGGATAAATATCCTTCTTTGATTAATTCTACGTTGGATGAATTCCGTAAGATTAAGAAAGATGGTCCTTCGCAAGTGGATTTGGATAAATTTGTGATCGAACAGAAACGTCAGTTTGAGGTTAACCAACGTGAGAACAGGTATTGGTTAAGCCAGATTTCTGGTGCTTTGCAGGTAGGTCGTGATGTAACTTATCCGACAGTTTATTTGGAGCAGTTGAATAAGGTTACTCCAGCGACTGTGAAAGCCGTAGCGAACAAATATCTGAAAGAAGATCAATTGTTTAAATTTATTTTGTTACCTGATCAGGTGAAGAAATAAGTTGAAAGGAGTAGACTCGGATTTTTTAGATTAAGAAGAATTCGGGATATAAAAGAAATGGATGCTAAGAAATTAGCATCCATTTTTTTGTTTTTTATTGTTATTGAAGAGATTGGACCTCTGCATTAAGAGTGAACTCTGCGTCATTGCGAGGAGGTACGACGAAGCAATCTTTCCGCATGTCATGCTGAGCGAAGTCGAAGCATCTACATTTGGTACCCATACAGATCCTGCGATTGGTTCACGTACAGATCCTTCGACTTCGCTCAGGATGACATGAAAGGAAGATTGCTTCGTTCCTCGCAATGACGGTATGGTTGCAATAAAGATGGATTGCTTCGTTCCTCGCAATGACGCGTTGGTATCAATATTAACGCGAAGGTTACTCAAACCAAGCCATTACCTCATCCTTACTTGGCATCGCCACATCCAACTTCATCTTCTTTCTCATCCCGCCTAAATCATTAAACACCTTATTCGGATTCGCTTCCTTCAAGCTCTCAATTGTCAAAAATCCCATTTTCTGCAGTACCGGCACCCATACCTCCGGAATCCCTTGCTCCACATAATCCGCCACAGTAGTTACCTTCGCTGCCTTCTCCGGACGCATCTGCGGGAAGAACAACACCTCTTGAATCGATGGGTTATTTGTCAAGAACATAATCAACCTATCCATTCCAATTCCCAGTCCCGATGTAGGCGGCATACCATACTCCAATGCTCTCAAGAAATCCTGATCGATAAACATCGCCTCATCATCTCCTTTTTCCGAAAGCTTCAACTGATCTTCAAAACGCTCGCGCTGATCGATCGGATCATTCAACTCCGAATACGCATTCGCAATCTCCTTACCACAAACCATCAACTCAAAACGTTCCGTTAATTCCGGATTATGGCGGTGCTTTTTGGTCAAAGGCGACATCTCAATCGGATAATCCGTGATAAAGGTTGGCTGAATGAAATTACCTTCACATTTCTCGCCAAAGATCTCATCGATCAATTTTCCTTTACCCATAGTATCATTCACCGCAATACCCATTCCTTTAGCAGCCTCGCGGATCTCCTCTTCCGATTTACCGGTGATATCAAAACCCGTGAACTGTTGGATGGCAGCGGCCATGCTCACACGTGGATATGGCGCGCGGAAATCGATTTCATGCTCGTTGAACGTTGCTTTTGTCGTTCCGTTTACCGCAATTGCACAGTGCTCCAATAAGCGCTCTGTGAAATCCATCATCCAGTTGTAGTCTTTATAGGCCACATAGATCTCCATCGCGGTAAATTCAGGGTTGTGCGTACGATCCATTCCTTCGTTACGGAAGTTTTTGGAAAACTCATACACCCCATCAAATCCACCGACGATCAATCTTTTTAAATAAAGTTCATTAGCAATACGCAGGTACAATGGAATATCCAATGCATTATGGTGCGTGATGAACGGACGCGCAGCAGCTCCTCCAGGGATGGATTGAAGCACTGGAGTCTCCACCTCCATATAGCCCGCGTTGTTGAAGAATTCACGCATCGCATTGAACAATTTCGTACGCTTTACAAAGATATCCTTGTTCTGTGGGTTCACGATCAGATCCACATAACGCATGCGATAGCGTTGTTCTGGATCGGTAAAGGCATCAAAGGTCTTGCCATCTGCCTCTTTTACAATTGGCAATGGACGAAGGGATTTGGTCAATACCGTTAAGGTCTGTACGTGGATAGAAATCTCACCTGTTTGTGTCGTGAACACAAAACCCGTGATCCCTACGATATCGCCGATATCCAATAACTTCTTGAATACCGTATTATATAAGGTCTTGTCTTCTCCTGGGCAGATATCATCGCGCTTTACATAAGCCTGTATACGGCCAGTAGAATCCTGAAGCTCTAAGAACGATGCACTACCCATCACACGACGGCTCATGATACGACCAGCAAAGCTGATGTTCTTATAGTTTATTTTATCTCTTTCGTAGTTGGCTAATATATCTTCTGCCGTAGCATTCACGTCGAATTTCTCTGCAGGGAAGGGGTTAATACCGAGGTCGATTAAAGCTTGAAGATTTAATCTTCGTTGTTGTTCTTGTTCTGATAATCCAATACTCATGTTTTTTCGGACTTGTAATGAATTGCAAAAGTAGGAAATAAGCTAAGTTTTTACAATATTTGTGCATCTATTTAGGGAGGGCATGGAAGTTTTCAACAATAGTTAAAAAATGTGGAAGGAAATATCCGCACAGTATTGCTTTTGAATGAAAAAAAAATTATCTTTGCACCTCAATTGTTGAATATATAGTAATCATAAGATAAAATGAAAAAAGAATTGCATCCATCAAACTACAGATTAGTTGTATTTAAAGATATGTCGAATGACTACGCTTTCATCACTAAATCTTGTGTTGACACGAAAGAAAGTATTACTTGGGAAGATGGCAATGAATATCCATTAGTGAAATTAGAGATCTCTCACACTTCACACCCATTCTACACTGGTAAAATGAAGTTAGTAGATACTGCTGGACGTATCGATAAGTTCCGTAGCCGCTACAACAAGAAATAATTTATTTTCTTTTAAGAATTTAAAGGATATCCCGATAAGTTTATTATCGGGATTTTTTTATGTAATTTTAGGCCATGTCGCTAACCATCCTTTTATTTGATAAAGCGCCTTGGCGAAACCATTTATTACCGCTTTCGGCCAGTAGACCTGTCGGCAATCTCCGTGTCGGCATCTGTACCCTCGATGAAAAATGGCAGCGTATTTTCCAAGCACCTGTTTTCTTTGCTACGGCAGATTATTTGCAACCGTCTTTTCCAATTGATGGTCATTCTTCAACTGATCCTTCCTTAAAGAATCTGTTTCTGATTATTCAGGCGAATGTTTTGCCTGATATTTCGCTCTTGGAGGAGCTGGAGAACTTACGTGTTGGTGAGGTTTTGGTCTCTTCCGATCGATGGATTGCCTGCAAGTTGGGTTTCATTCCGGAAGATATACCGGGGATCATTTCCAGTTTACAACCCGTGAAAAGCAGTTCCGATGTTCAGTTTATCCATCATCCAGAGGACATTTTCCTGCAGAATAAGCAACAGTTGGAATTCGATTTTGAATTACTGACCAAAGGAAGGGTCTCAGCGGCAATTTCATCCAATAATATGCTGTTCGGAGATCGGATTTTTATCGAACCTGGTGCGCACGTGGAAGGGGTCAGTTTGAACAGTCTGGATGGGCCTATATATATAGGTAAAAATGCGCAGTTGGAAGAGGGTAGTTTCTTGCGTGGGCATGTCGCTATCGGTGAATCGGCCAGGGTGAAGATGATGGCTCGCTTATATCCGAATGTGAGCATTGGTCCAGGCAGTACGATTGCCGGTGAAGTCAATAATACAGTGATCTGGGGTAGTAGTGCCAAAGGGCATGATGGTTACCTGGGTTGTTCGGTGATTGGGGAGGGCTGCAATATTGGGGCCGGTACTTCAAACTCCAATCTGAAAAACAATTGGCAGGATGTAAGGTTATATGATTATGAATACCTTTCGTATCGGCAGACCGATGTGTTGAAATGTGGGATGATCATGGGGGATCTGGCCATGTTGGGGATAAATTCCTCCGTAAATACAGGTACCGTAATTGGGGTAGCTGCGCAGGTGGCAATGTCAAATATAATTCCCAAATTTGTGCCGGATTTCAGCTGGCAGGTAGGTGATGATTATTCAAGCTATCGGTTTGATAAATTCTTGGACATGTTAGAACGAAGAAAGCTTGCTACTGGAACCGAAATTTCAGGAAATATTGCCATATTTGAACATATATATAATAATACAGCCGGTCTACGGACCGAGGTAATCAACAATCAAACAAAAAAGTAATTATGCGTAAAAACATTGTAGCTGGAAACTGGAAAATGAATTTGGATTATGAGCAAGGATTAAGCTTGTTTTCTGAAATTGTAAATATGGTAAAAGATGAAGTGAGAGGTGGTCAGGAAGTGGTAGTTTGTAGTCCGTTTATCCATTTGGCTAGTTTGGCTAAACTGGGAAATTCGGCAGTCAACGTATCTATTGGTGCTCAGAACATTTCTGAACATGCATCTGGAGCCTATACCGGAGAAATCTCTGCTTCCCAAGTGAAATCTACAGGTGCTAACTATGTGATCTTAGGTCATTCGGAACGCCGTGCCTATTATGGTGAAACGGATGAGTTATTGGCTAAAAAGGTGGACGCTGCATTGGCAAACGACCTGAAACCGATCTTCTGTATTGGAGAAACCAAAGAGGAACGCGAATCTGGATCTTTCTACGAAGTAATCAAAACGCAATTGAGCAAAGCATTGTTCCATTTGGATGCGAATGCTTTTAAACATATTGTCTTGGCCTATGAGCCTGTATGGGCTATTGGAACTGGTTTAACGGCCACTCCAGAGCAGGCGCAGGAGGTGCATGCCTTCATCCGCAAGACCTTAGCGGAACAATTTGGTCAAGAAACAGCAGATAACACGAGTATTTTATACGGTGGAAGTGCCAATCCGGGCAATGCCCAAAGCCTTTTCTCCCAACCGGATATCGATGGTGGGTTGATTGGGGGTGCGTCTCTGAAATCTCGTGATTTCCTGCAGATTATTAATGTATTTAACGGTTAATTTATGAAGTACTCAGCAGTTACTTTTACCTCCTCTAACATGGAGGAATGGCAAAAGGATTTGCTCGTTGCTGAATTAGCAAACCTTGGTTTTGATACCTTTGAGGATCAGGACCAAGGTTTTGTAGCTTATGTTCCAACAGCTAATTTGGATATTCAGGCATTGGAGACGGTTTTGCTCCAGGAGGCAGGCGATTATGACCTGCAGTATGATGTGCAGGAATTGGAACAACAGAATTGGAACCAATTGTGGGAAAGTAATTTCAGCCCGATCACGGTCGATGATCAATGTTATGTGCGGGCCACTTTCCATGAAGACCGTCCGGAATTTCCTTATCAGATCATCATCGATCCTAAAATGTCTTTCGGGACTGGCCATCACCAGACTACGTCCATGATGCTTTCTTTTGTTCTGGAGAACGATTTTGAGGGTAAGCGTGTTTTGGATATGGGCTGTGGGACAGGTATCCTGGCTATTCTCGCTTCCAAACGTGGCGCGGAAGAACTTTTAGCGGTGGATTATGATCCGATCTGTGTGGAAAGCGTCAAGGAAAACAAGGAATTGAACGGCACCTATAATATTGAGGAAAAGTTAGGTTCTAAGGAAGTGATCGAAGGTTTGAAATTTGATACGATCCTGGCGAACATCAATAGGAATATCTTATTGGATCAGATGGAGGTTTATGCCAATGATCTGGATGCTGAAGGAGAATTATACTTATCAGGATTCTATGATGGTGAAGATTTATCCATCTTGACGGAAAAGGCAGGTGCGGTAGGTTTCGAGTTCAAAGAGAAAAAAGTGCTGGATAACTGGTGTTCGGCCAAATTTATTAAATCGTAGTCCATGCGAATTCATTTTATTGCCATAGGCGGTAGCATCATGCACAATTTGGCTATTAATTTAGCTGAACAGGGGCATCAGGTGAGTGGTTCCGACGATCAGATCGTGGAGCCATCGAAGTCTCATTTGCAGGCAGCGGGTCTTCTTCCGGATGAACTGGGCTGGTTTCCAGATAAACTGGATGAAAGCATCGATGCCGTGATCTTGGGGATGCATGCCGATAAGGATAACCCAGAGTTGAAGAAAGCTCAACAACTGGGGGTGAAGATCTATTCCTTCCCAGAATTTGTGTATGAGCAGAGCGTGGATAAAACGCGCGTTGTCATTGCGGGAACCTATGGTAAAACCACGATCACCAGTATGGTGATGCATGTGCTCAAGAAGCTGGGCAAGAAATTCGATTACCTGGTTGGAGCCCAACTGGAAGGTTTTGATGACCTGTTGCAATTGAATCCTGAAAATAACCTGATCATTATTGAGGGGGATGAATATTTTGCATCTTCCATAGATCGTAAATCCAAGTTTTTGGATTATAAACCCAATATTGCCCTGATTAGCAATGTGGATTGGGAGCATTTCAAAACGGTGATCCCAGAAGATGAATACCTTAAGCAGTTCGAAGACTTTATCCGTAGCATTGTTCCTAAGGGAACATTGATCTATAACAAGGATAACGGACCGACACGCGAAGTGGTGGAACGCACCATGGATATCAAGATCAACCGGCATGGCTATAAATTACCTGAATATACCATCAACAAGGGGGTGACTTATATACATGTAGGTGAAGAGCAGATTCCATTAAAGGTGTTTGGCAAACATAACCTGTCGAATATCGCCGGAGCATTTACCGTTTGTGAGTGGTTGGGCGTTAAACGGGATGGATTTTATGAAGCCATCCAAGATTTTAAAAGCTCCATTCGTTACCTGGAATTCGTAGCCAGCCAGAACGGTTCTGTGGTTTACCAGGATTTTGCCCATACGCCAAGCAAGCTTCGCTCAAGTATTCATGCCGTTAAAGAACAATTTCCTAACCAAGCGCTTGTAACAATTATAGAGTTAAACGCTTACGATAGTTTAGACGCAAACTTTATTCAGGACTACGCAAACTCGATGAATGAGTCAGATTTCGCTGTAGTATTCGTTAATACTTCTCTTATAAAGGAAAAAAATATCGATGTAGATAAATTAATCTGGAGTTTATCAGAGGCCTTTAATCATCCGTCTTTCCATGTAATTACACAACTTTCTGATTTAGAAGCATTTTTGGAATCTTTTAAATCAAATGGTTACAATTTACTATTTATGAGTTCAAACAATTACAATGGCGTAAATATGACAAGTTTTGCGGATAAATTTTTGAGAAATTTTTAAGATTTTTCCTTTTTTTTTTAAAATATTAATATTGGCATTTTGATTTATAAGTTATTTGTTTAAATTTGATAATTACTTAATAAATAAATATTTTACATTTTACCCATGAATGCATTAGGAAAGAAAATCAGATTACTTAGACACCAGAAGGGGTGGAGTCAAGAGGATGTGGCAAAACGCTTAGACATTTCGATTCCTGCCTTTTCTAAAATCGAGACCGGAATTACGGATGTAAACCTGTCTAGATTGAATCAAATTTCAAAATTGTTTGGTTTATCGCTTGTACAGCTATTATCTACTTCAGATCCTGAGGAAGATAAGCAGATTCAAAACGAGGTCAATGAACTTCAAAAGAGACTTCAGTCTCGCGAAGTAGAGGTTATTGACTTGCAGAAAAAAGTGATTGATCTTTACGAGCAATTGCATAAAAAATAATTAACTGCTATGTTAAAGGAAGAGCCCTGGGTTATGATTTAACCTAGGGCTTTTTGTTTGGGCTAATTTTTCGGTAAACGATTAAATTATCGAATTTTTAAGGATAAAAAAATGCGCATCGGTCGAGATGCGCATTGCTATTGTTTCTGAAGTAAAGTTTGTATTGTCTAACCTAAATATGACTTTAGGATTTTGCTTCTAGAGGTATGTCTAAGACGTTGTAAAGCTTTATCTTTAATTTGTCTTACCCGTTCTCTAGTCAAGCTGAATTTCTCTCCAATTTCTTCTAAAGACAATTGATGGTTTGAACCTAGTCCGAAGAACAAAACAATGATCTCTCTTTCGCGCTCTGTTAAGGTCGCTAGAGAACGTTTGATTTCTTCTGATAAAGATTCATCGATCAAGGAGCTGTCTGTATCCGGATCGCTGTTTTCCAATACATCCAATAGGGTGTTTTCTTCGCCTTGAACAAATGGGGCATCCATCGATACGTGACGTCCAGAATTGCTTAATGTATCAGATACCTTGTCAACGGTTGTTTCAAGGATGTCTGCCAATTCTTCTGGAGATGGTTCACGTTCGTATTCTTGCTCCAATTTTGAGAAGGCCTTGCTAATTTTGCTTAACGAACCTACTTGGTTTAAAGGTAAACGTACGATACGAGACTGCTCTGCGATTGCTTGTAGAATAGATTGACGGATCCACCAAACAGCATAGGAAATAAATTTGAAACCCTTCGTCTCATCGAATCTTTTTGCTGCCTTGATTAGGCCAAGATTTCCCTCATTGATCAAGTCTCCTAAAGTAAGTCCTTGATTTTGGTATTGTTTTGCTACGGAAACAACGAAACGTAGATTGGTTTTTGTTAATTTTTCTAATGCTACTTGATCACCTTCCCGTATCCTTTGTGCTAGGATTACTTCCTCTTCTGCCGAAATTAAGTCTACTTTTCCAATTTCGTGCAAGTATTTATCTAGCGATTGGGACTCACGATTGGTGATGGATTGTGTAATTTTGAGCTGTCTCATCTAAAATATATAAACCTTTCTATTCTGAAATGTTTGCAAACATAACGAATTTTCTGTAATTAATTCTAATATAATTGTAAATTATTAACTCATTATGAGTTAGTTAGAGGGGCTTAGTTGATGTTATACTCTGTACAAAAATCATTCCAAATTGTCGTGATTACGACATAATGCCCGATCATTTTACAATTTTTAACCAATGCGCATCATATTTATTTTAAATCGCATTCTATTATCAAAAACAATTTAAATTCGCGTTTGTTTTAGAGATTATACTTAACATATTAAATACTAGCATTATGGCCATAGTCATTAAATTGGACGAAATTATGACGATCCGGAAAATGTCCTTGAATGAGCTAAGCGAAAAGGTGGGAATTACTTTATCCAACCTTTCCATCATAAAAAACCAAAAATCAAAAGCTATTCGATTGAGTACGTTGGATGCCCTTTGTAAGGCATTGGAATGTACGCCAGGCGATCTGATTAAATATTCTGAATTTTAGGGTCTTCAAAACGATACCCACGAAGGAAATCGGCTATCTGCATTCTCTTTTTACCTTCGATCTGAATAGATAGCAAATGGATATAACCGTCATTAGTGGCCACTTTAAGCAAATTCTTCCCATCGGTGACGTATGTTCCCGGAATTAAGTCGTGCGCTTTTATTTCCTTTGATGTCTGGAAAATCTTTAAACCTTTATTGTCCAATTTGGTAAATGCAGTCGGGTAGGGGCTTAAGCCTCTTATCTTATTATAGATGCTTGCTGTATCTTTATTCCAATCGATCTCACCATCTTCCTTAAAGATTTTCGGGGCATGTTTTACATCCTCAGCAGCCAATAAATCATCCTGTGGAACTGGATTGATATCTCCATTTCGGATGGCATCCACCGTTTTCACGATCAATTGTGCGCCTTTTTCCATCAATTTATCATGAAGGATTCCGGCGTCATCGGTGTCGGCGATTTCCACCTCATCAGCAAAAAGAATATTTCCAGTATCAATTTCATGCTGCAGCAAGAATGTCGTAACGCCTGATTTTTTTTCACCGTTAATAACCGCCCAATTGATCGGGGCTGCGCCACGATAATTTGGCAATAACGAAGCATGTACATTCACAGTGCCATGTTTGGGCATATCCCAAACCATTTCTGGAAGCATGCGGAAAGCAACGACTACTTGTAGATCAGCTTGATAGCTTCGAAGTGCTGCAATAAATTCAGGGTCTCTTAACTTTACGGGCTGCAAAACCGGGATCTGATGTTCCTTGGCAAACACTTTGACCGCAGATTCGTGCATTTTCTGTCCTCTACCGGCTGGTTTGTCAGGCACGGTAACAACAGCAACAACATTTTCGCCAGCATCAATTAATGCTTTTAAAGAAGCTACAGCAAACTCTGGGGTACCCATGAAAATTATACGCATATCAATCTATTCTTTTTTTTAACTTTGCGAAGTTACAAATTAAAATTAAGCTTGAATTTTCCATATTTCCTCGCGAAGCGAATTACTTTATCGGGACAACGTACGTTTTCAAAATTGATCGTACGGGTAACCATAGGTGCATTGACCTTAGCGATCATGGCTATTATCATGGCCGTGGCCATTCTTAATGGTTTCAAGCAGGAAATAACCGAAAAGCAGCGTGGATTCTTCGGAGACATCATCATCCTGAAGAACGAACGCAGTGATTCCTATGTCAACACACCTATTTCACTTTCCAACGAGCAGATCAACGTTTTAGAGAAACATTCAAACGTGGTCAATATCTATCCATTTGCTACAAAAGCGGGGATAATGAATGTGAAAGGGGAGGTTGAAGGTGTGCTGCTCAAAGGGATCGATAAGGATTATGACCAGGAATTTCTTTCCAAGACTATTTTGGAAGGAGAGACCATCGACTTCAACGCAGAGGATGCCGAGAGCCAATTGCTGATCTCCTCCCTAACTGCCAACCGTTTGCATCTGAAGGTGGGGGATAGTTTCATTATGTACTTCATCCAAGAGCCAGTTCGGAAAAGGAAATTTGTTGTCAAAGGAATCTTCACCACCAATTCCGAAGAATTGGATAAGATCTATGTCATTGGTTCGCTTTCTCTGATCAGGAGGTTAAATAATCTGGGCGAAAAGGAGGTTGGAGGCTATGAGGTCCGTGTCAAGGATTTCTCGCAATTGGCTTTAACCACAGAAAGCTTGAATGAGGAACTGCCTATTGAATTATTTGCCACGAATGTGATCGAGCAGATGCCGGATATCTTCAATTGGTTGAATATGCTGGATATGAACGATAATATCATCTTTGTATTGATGGTTATCGTGGCAGTGATCAACATGATCTCCGCTTTATTGATTAGTATCCTGGAACGATCATCCATGATCGGCATACTGAAAGCGTTGGGCATGCAGAATGGTAAGATTCGAACTATTTTTCTCTATAATTCTCTTTACCTGATCGGTTTTGGATTGATCCTAGGTAATGTGCTGGCCATCATTATTTACTTTTTTCAGAAGCATACCCAATTCTTCAAATTAGATCCTAGTATCTATTATGTGTCTTTCGTGCCGATGGATATATCTTGGCTTACAGTAGTTTGGCTAAATTTAGCTTTGGTTTCCATAGCCTTATTGACACTATTTATCCCTTCGATGTTGATTTCTCGGATATCACCAATTAAGACCATTCAGTTTAAATAATATCACGATTCAGTTTAATTAATCAACTACAAAAGCGGAATTCCCGTCGGGGAAACCGTATTTTTTCCGTATATTTCCCTTGCTAAAACAATTTTAATTTTAATATGTCTTTTATCCTTTAGCAATATTCTATGGACAATAAAATATTCGATCATCTTATTCATGCTTTTGAGGCACCACTGACCAATCCGGTACTCATTTTTTCCCTCGTCCTTTTCATTATCCTGCTATCACCCATTCTTCTAAGACCGATCAAAGTTCCGGGAATTATTGGGTTGATCATCTCCGGGATGATCATAGGGCCACATGGGTTAAATTGGTTGGAAAAGAATTCAGCTGTTGATTTGTTTTCTACCATCGGTTTACTGTATATCATGTTTATCGCTGGTTTAGAGTTAGATATGAATGAATTTAAGAAAACCAAACATAAGAGTTTTATGTTCGGCTTTTTCACGTTCATTATCCCCATTTCCATTGGATTTCCGGTCTGTTATTATTTGTTGGATTATAGCTTGTTGACCAGTATCCTGATTGCCAGCATGTTTGCTACCCATACCTTGGTTTCCTATCCGATTGTAAATCGTTACGGTATTTCAAAGAATGAAGCCGTTGCGATCACCATTGGTGGTACCATCCTGACAGATACGGCGGTGCTTATCATTTTAGCTATTATAAAAGGTGCCTCCGATGGGGAGATCACCAATGAATTCTGGGTAACCTTAGGCGTTTCCTTTGCCATCTTCCTGTTCATCATGTTTGGTATCATTCCGAAAATTGCCAAATGGTTCTTTGAGAAGGTAGAGAGTGAGAAAACTGGGCATTATATCTTTGTGCTTACCGTTGTTTTCTTCGCAGCTTTTTTGGCGGAAATGGCGAACTTAGAGCCTATCATTGGGGCCTTTGTGGCGGGATTGGCGCTGAATAAATTGATCCCACATTCTTCGGCATTAATGAACCGAATTGAATTTATAGGAAACGCGATATTCATCCCCTTCTTCCTGATCTCGGTCGGGATGATTGTGGATATCAGCATCTTCACCAGTAAGGCCGGATGGACAGTGTTCTATGTGGCCGGCGCATTGACCTTGGTAGGAATTTCGGGTAAATACTTGGCAG
This sequence comes from Sphingobacterium sp. 1.A.4, assembly GCF_002734245.1. Taxonomy (NCBI): domain Bacteria; kingdom Pseudomonadati; phylum Bacteroidota; class Sphingobacteriia; order Sphingobacteriales; family Sphingobacteriaceae; genus Sphingobacterium; species Sphingobacterium sp. 1.A.4. Next base: position 3,441 of record NZ_PEAZ01000072.1, on the reverse strand, counting down.
CTTCTGCTACGAAATGGGCCTTCAAATATTCCAACAATGAACGGAACCTTATTTTTGGGTTAAGTAATGCCCATGCTGCAGCTACGTTGGCCATTATCATGGTAGGATATAACAACCAGATCATTGATGAGAATGTACTGAATGGTACCATCGTATTGATTTTGGTGAGCTGTATTATAGCCTCAGTCGTAACGGAGAATGCGTCCAAAAAGATCGTACTAGAAGGTAGGCAGCATGTAGAACATGTGGAGCATGTGGAAGAGCATGAAGAACAGATTGTGATCCCGATTGCGAACCTGAACAATATGGAAGCCATCTTGGATTTTGCGACCTTGATTAAATCCAAGAAGTCTCCGCATCCACTGAATATTCTAAGTGTGGTTCCAAATGATGAACAGGCAGAACGAAATGTACAATTGGCGAGGCAGAGCTTGGATAAGATCTCCCGATATGCTGCTGGTTCTGAGACAGAAGTGGATCTGATCACGCAGATCGACTATAATATTGCTAATGGTATTGGCCGTGCCTCGCGAGAAGCATTTGCTGATTGTTTGATTTTGGGTTGGCCGAGTGCGACCAGCTTTGTCGAAAAGATTGTCGGAGAAAAAGCGGAGAGCATCTTGAACCATACCGATACCAACCTGATCATGTGTAGGATCGAGAAGCCTTTCATCACCAATAAGCTGATCACCATCTTTGTGCCGCCATTGGCTGAATCGGAGGTGGGATTCCATTATTGGATGGAGAAGATGAGTAAATTGGCATCTGAGTTAACACTTCCTATCACTTTTATATGTAACGAACGCAGCCGTCAGGCGATTCTGAATATGTTGGAGACCTTGAAATCCAGCGTGCCTACGGCATTTGAACTGTATGATGACTGGGATAATATTTATGGTCTGGCCACATTCAGCAATGCGGATTCTTTATTGGTTTTCGTTTCATCGCGCTATGGGGAACTATCTTATCGAGATTCTTTAGATGGTTTGGCAAAACGAGTTGGGAAATACTACAAGAACCAGAACCTTATCCTGATCTTCCCGGCACGCTTGGAAGACCAGCATATCGATGAGTATGAGGATGTACAGGCAGCACCTATTTTCCGCAAGATCAGCAGGGAAATTGGAAATATGTTCGGAAAGGATAAAACATAATTTAAATTTTGTTATTTAAAACATGGGTTAAATAACATTTTACGATAAATATTCATAAATAATTGGAGAGGATTTACATGAAAGAAATGACAGATAAAATCACGATTGACGGAAGTGGAAAATTGCAGGTACCTCATCAGGTGAGCATCCCATTCATTATCGGGGATGGTATTGGTCCAGATATATGGCGGGCATCTGTTCGTGTTTTTGATGCGGCAGTGGCGAAGTGTTATGGGGGAGAGCGGAAAATAACGTGGAAAGAAGTTTTAGCGGGGGAGAAGGCATTCAACGAAACAGGTGACTGGCTTCCGGAAGAAACGTTGACCGTTTTTAAAGAGTATTTAGTTGGTATTAAAGGACCATTAACCACGCCGATCGGCGGTGGGATTCGTTCGTTGAATGTGGCTTTGCGTAAAGAATTGGACCTGTATGTTTGCCAGCGACCTACTAAATGGTATGTTGGTGTTCCTTCGCCAGTCAAACATCCTGAAAAAGTGGATATGGTGATCTTTCGCGAGAATACGGAAGATATTTATGCGGGTATTGAATTTGCTGCCGGAACTGCGGAGGCAAAGCGTATGCAGGATTTTTTGAAGGAGGATCTGAATATTGATTATAACTTTACGAATACTACCGGAGTTGGGATCAAACTGGTGTCGGAGGAAGGATCGAAACGGTTGATTCGTGCGGCTATTGAGTTTGCCATCCGCGAGAACAGGAAATCTGTTACCTTGGTACACAAGGGTAACATCATGAAGTTTACGGAAGGAGCTTTCAAGAACTGGGGATACGAGGTTGCAGAAACGGAATTTGGGGATCAGACCTATACCTGGAACCAATGGGAAAATACCAAAGCGAGCAAAGGTCAGGATGCTGCAAATGCGGAGCAGAAGGAAGCGGAAAAGGCTGGAAAATTGATCATTAAGGATATTATTGCGGATAATTTTCTGCAACAGATCTTATTGGCACCACAGGATTATGATGTAGTGGCTACTCTGAACCTGAATGGCGATTATATTTCAGATGCTTTAGCAGCGATGGTAGGTGGAATTGGTATTGCACCGGGTGGTAATATTAATTATAAGACCGGTCATGCTATATTTGAGGCTACTCATGGTACAGCTCCACGTTTTGCGGATACCGATACGATGAATCCATGTTCGGTTATTTTGAGTGGAGTGATGATGTTGGACTATATGGGCTGGCATGAAGCGGCAGATGCGATTGTGAATGCGGTGGCCACTACAATACAAGAAAAGACGGTAACAGTTGATTTTTATAATTTGATGTCGGATGCAACGCTACTTAAGACTAGTGAATTCGCCGACAAAATTATCGAGAAATTATAAATCCTTTGGGATATTGTTAGAATAAGCTGAACTTTAGGGTTCAGCTTTTTTTGTGAGGTTGAGGGGGTGAAGAGTGCTTATGATTTGAGTGGGAAGGTTGGGATGGTTAGAGTAGGATATTTTGATAATCAAGTTGGATTAGATTAAATTTTAAGATGAATAAAAATGACTTACCGGGATTTATAAGGAATTCTGAGGTTTTTACAGATGAGGAATTGGAGAGCTTGGTTAATTTGGAGGAAAAACCTACTGAACAGGAGATTGATGCTTTTAAATATGACCCGGAGATCCAGGAATTGTTGAATGCTTTCATTGGGGATGAAACAACGCGTTTAACGCATCAGTTGCTGAAAGCAAAGTCGTTTTTAAGGGAGGGAAAGGTGGCGGAAGCCTGGAAGGTTTGTTTTGTGGATTAGGGGATTGTTGGGTAAGGTTTTTGTTGGCATGGTTGATGGATTTTTGTCATCCTGAGCGTAGTCGAAGGATCTAAACACTGGTAAACGAACAGATGCTTCGACTTCGCTCAGCATGACATGCTAGACGTCATGATAATTTAATTGGAAGGATATAAAAAAAGATTGCATCGTACCTCGCAATGACGCGGAACCTCGCACTGACGGGGGCCCGCAATGACGTGGAACCTCGCAATGAACTGTGTATATATCCAAATAATAAATTAAATTTTCTCCAAATAATATTCTGATTAGGCCGCTTTTGCGATGTAGCCCTTTCCAGATTTTGCGATGGCGAATGCCTGTTTGATCAGTTTGTTCACCACTGCTATGATTGCGACCTTGTATGGCTTTCCTTTTTCCATCAACCTCCCATAAAGCTCACTGCAGGCGGTGTTGCTCCTGATGGCGGATATTGCCGCCATGTACAGCACCTTTCTGACCTGGCCCATCCCCATCTTGCAGATATGCCCCTTTCCCTTTACG
>NZ_PEAZ01000071.1:0-25560 GCF_002734245.1 Sphingobacterium sp. 1.A.4 | reverse complement strand
TCCTTTGAAACGTCGATGCCAATGAAAGAGTGGGGATTGTTTGCCATGTGATCTGTTTTTTATAGTTTTGTACAGATTACCTAGTTTTTACCCCATCGATCCTAGTCCTTAATAATGGGTATTGCCCTAATTGTTATCTGGTCACTAAGGGAAAAAACGGTAGCGGATTTGATCATTGCCTAGGTATAAAAACCTTCACGGAAAGAGAATTTGCCGCTACCGTTTTAGGTAATCTTTCTAAAAGGCTAACTTAAACAATTAACCCTTTCTATTATTATACAAATCTAAAGGACGGAAAGTCTCCGCGCAATGACGTAAGCTTATAATTTAACACCTTTATAAAAACAAAAATCTTAACTAAATTAGACCTCAAGTTTTAAATTTTACCTATACTCAATCATCAAATAACCCATCACCATGAAAAAATCCCTAACCCCAGAAAGTTCCACAGAACTACTCCAAATCCTTCAAAAACGTTTTGAAAAGAACATGGATAGACATCCAAATATCTCCTGGGAAACAGTTGCAAAATCCTTACAACAAAACCCTGAAAAACTATACATCATCAATGAAATGGAAGAAACTGAAGGAGAACCCGATGTCGTTTCGTTATCCAAATCCTCCGAAGACATTATTTTTGTCGATTGCGCAGCGGAAAGCCCCAAGGGCAGAAGAAGTTTCTGCTACGATCAAGATGCTTTAGACTCTAGAAAAGAACACAAACCCAAACACAGCGCAATTGGCTTCGCCAAAGAAATCGGTATCACCCTATTGAACGAAGAAGAATACCATACCCTTCAATCCTACGGAAAATTTGACCTCAAAACCAGCACTTGGCTAGCAACTCCAGCAGCAGTTCGGGATTTGGGAGGCGCTATTTTTGGCGATAGACGCTATAACCGAGTATTCATATATCACAACGGAGCAGAGTCTTATTATGCTGCAAGAGGATTTCGCGGAAAAATTATCTTATAGTTTATATATCTAAGAAAATTATGTATATTAGATTTATAATTACTAATTTACATGAAGGATTCCAAATTATTGAAAGGTACTTTGCAGACCATCATCCTGAAATTATTGTCAGGTACGGATCGGATGTATGGCTATGAGATCACCCAACAGGTCAAACAATTAACCGAAGGCGAATTTGTGTTGACAGAAGGTGCATTATACCCAGCTCTGCATAAATTAGAGGCAGAGGGTTTGTTGGCCACGGAGTCGGAGATAGTAGACGGTAGGGCAAGGAAATATTATTCCTTAACAGCAAAGGGAAAAGAGGAGCAAGTGGCCAAAGTGCAGGATGCACTCACTTTTGTGGAGAAACTTCAGCTGATCTTGAATGCAAAACCAAGTATATCTTAATGGAAAGGAAATTGAATAAAACAGAGCTAAAGGAGCTTTTAGCCTTTATTGAGCATAAAGGATATACCTTTGTGGATGTTCAATTGGAGATTCTTGATCATTTTGCCTGCAAGGTGGAAGAATTGATGACGGAGAGTCCAACATTGAATTTACAAGAAGCCATGGTACAAGCCCATCAAAGTTTTGGGGCAATGGGTTTTTCAGAAATTGAAGATTCCTTTGACCTTAGTCTTCAGAATAAATTCGTAAAGAGTCTTCCAGGAGATTTTTGGATATTCATGAAAAGCTGGCGATCGCCAGTTTATATCCTGTATTTTACTCTTTTTGCATATTTCATTCCTTTTACCGCTAATCCGTTTTGGGACGGGATTAAAATGGGATTGGTTGCTAGTATTATCATATTCGTCCCGGTTTATCTACTGAAATACAAGCCTATTTACAATAAATATAAGCTTTACAGATCTTATATTGGTATGATGATCCCTATGTTTACCATATTGGTTTTGTTGATTTCCGGAGAATGGCTCAGCAAATATATTCCATTAGCTTTATACAATATTCTTATTTTGGTTTTTATCTATGTGGCTCTAGGTATCTTGGATATATTCCACCGAAATTTAAAACTGATCGTTAAAAGAGTAGATGAAATGGAATTGGAGACACATTATTCCTAAAAAGCCATTTGATAAAATAAAAGCTATTTAATGTTATAACTAAAGCCATAAAATTCTTGGAAAATATAAATAGACCCACAATCCTGGGTCTATTTTTTTGAAAAAAATTCAAATAGGGGGGTAACATAATCTTTATCGGGTTGATATAATCATAAAAAGAACAAGATTATAAACTAAAAAATTACAGTTATGAAAAGATTATTACTATCAATGATGTTTATGACCCTCGCTCTACTTGGTATGGCTCAGGTCAAAGAGGCAGGCGATTTCCAAGTCGGTGTATTTGGAGGCGGATCATTCCCTTTGGGAACCTATAAATCCCTACCTGAAACCAAAACAGGATACTTGGGTGGTTTATTCATGGATAAATATTTCACCGGAAATAAATTTGGTTTAGGCCTTGATGCCCGATGGATCAGCCATGGCATTTCCAAAGCAGATTCCATATTCTTTGCCAATGGGTTTATGGAAACCAATTATAAGAATAAAGCCAAATTTCAGCATTTAGCTTTCACTTTCGGTCCCACTTATAAATATGAAAAAGGAAACTTCCAATTAGAAGCCTTTGTTCGGGGAGGGATGATGTTGCAGCGGTTTCCGGAATATGAAACCAATCTACATTACCGTGGTGGTGCAGTAGGCATGACCACTTTGCCCATCAAAAGAACCCTCAACGATTCAACCAACAAGGCAAATACCTGGGTAGGTTTGGCCGGCTTACGTTTCAACTACAAATTAAGTTCCAATTGGGCGGTATTCGCACAAGCAGATTATATGCAGTCCTTTGGAAGCAAATTCGGAGGAAAGGCTTCCCAATTCATGTTGGAAGAACGTATGCCTGCTGGTACACCTATCGATGAGAACACAGCAATCAAAAGTTTTACAGATCATTTTGAAGAAGGATTTACGCCAAGACAAACGCCTTATAAAAGTGTGAATGTAAGTGCCGGAATCAAGTATATTTTCGGAAAGAAGATCGTTGAAAAATATGAAGCGCCTAAAGTAGTGGAAACCGTAGTGCCTAATAAACAGCCACAGTCAAAAAGCATTCAGATCGTAGTGAAAGACAAACAGACAGGTATAGCCCTTAGTGGAGTTACGGTTTCGGTGGAATCTGATCAATATTCCAATAATGAGATCAGTAATGCGAACGGGGAGATATCCAAGATCAATGAAGCTCAAGCAGGAACGTATCGTATCCTAGGCGAAAAGAATGGCATCAAAACTGAAATTTTAACTTTGTCCGCTGCTGATTTTGCAGGCAACGAGGCGGTCATTTACCGAGAAATCTACCATGACGACCCTAGATTTACCTTGATTGGGGAAACCGTAGATTGTGATAAAAATCAAAATCTACCCAACATTGCCACCGTGCTGACCAATGCTGCTAATAAATCGAATTTGAGTCAAACTTCGGATAGCGAAGGGAAATTCATCTACCAACTGGATCAACGTTCGGACTACAGCATCGTAGCCAACCAGGCAGGTCGTTATTCCCAAACCGAATTAGTCAGCACCCAAGGACTTGACCGTTCGAAAACGCTCTATGTGACCCTTAAACTAGGCGTATGCAATTTGGTCGCAGGTGGTAATTGGGTATTGAAGAACATTCATTATGATTTTGATAAATCCAATATCCGTCAGGATGCTGCAGTGATACTGGATAATGTCGTATCCGTGATGAAACAGAATCCAACGCTACGGATCGAACTTTCTTCCCACACCGATAGTCGTGGAAATGATGCCTACAACCAACGTTTATCCCAACAACGTGCCAATGCTGCAGTTGCTTATCTGATGAGTAAAGGAATTGAACGTTCAAGATTGGTAGCCAAAGGTTATGGGGAATCGAGGTTATTGAACCATTGTGGAAATGGGGTCGATTGTTCTGAAGAACAGCATCAGGAAAACCGAAGAACGGAGATCAAAGTGCTGAATTACTAATATTAATCAATAATCTAAATCATGGAAAAAGTAGAAAACCAGGACTTGCAGATCGATGACCTGCAACCCAAAAGAATCTCCCTGTTCCTATTTATTATAGGTTACTTCTGGTACCTCATCCGGATCAGTCTTCCTTAGTCGATAGGACAACAGGTACAAAAGGATTATAGTTAATATGCTTGCGAGCCAGCGAAAAACTGGTGGTAGACCTGCAGCTTGCTGTAGGTCTATTTTTGTATTAGCCCCAGTATAGACCATATTTGCCCAATACCAAGGGTTCTTGCCCATGTCATCCTGTTCCAACAGATACAAACGTTTGGCCTCGGCTAAAGCCACAACAGGACTTCCACTTTGGCTGAGTTCATCATAGAATTTAGCCATCAGATCCAACGTTGCAGCATCATTCGCATACCAATGGTTGGCGACTACGCCGGGAATCCCTTTGCTGATGAAAGTTCTGTTCAAACTCGCCAAACCTTCGGATGGAAGAAGTTCACCGCTAGCGGTATTACAAGCCGAAAGAACCACCAGAGAAGAAGAAATCTGGAAATAACGAAGTTGATCGGTAGAGATGGGCTGTTGCAGCATCAGTTTAATCTTCCCATCCTGTTGGAGAACGGTGTGTGCTGCGATATGCACGATGGATTTCTGTTTCCAGATGTTTTCCAAGGTCATTTTATTCAGCTTGCTGAAAGGGTAGGAATTGGCATTAAAATGCTGATTTAAAAATTGAACTTCTTTCTCGACAAAAGGTAGGTCTACCAATGGTGGGTCGTATTCTTGGCGGTAAAGGACTTGGAGTTCTTGTTTTGGAAATTCTTTTTCCTTCAATAGTTCAAAGGTGAGGAGCGAATGTAGGTATTGTACATCATGATCCATGACCAGGAATTTCCTGTTGGGCATAAGCGTCTCGAAAGGTAAAACATGCAATTCATTGTCAAGGGATAGCTGGATTGTTTTTATGGATTTCTGAAGATTAGGTAATAATTCCGATCCCAATAATCCGGCCTGTTCAGCAAATACTTTAGGGTTTTGGTTATAAGCCTGCGGCGATTGGCTGAAATATTTCTCCTTGAAAGCTGCTATCTGGGGAAGAAGGTTTTCCATATTTACCTTATGGTAAAGAATACGGCCATCTACAACCTGAAAAATGGAAATACACTCGTTTTCATGGATGTAATAGGCATATTTCTGAATATTTGGCTCCTTTAAAGATTGGAGGAAGAATTCCTTACTTGGGATTTTCCGACGTTGTTCAAAATATTTTTCCTCCAGCTCGAAATCTGCAGTTAATTTGGAAATCGCGACATTGATTTCCTTAATTTCCGAAGAATCCTGCATCATATCCCGTTTGGCATAAAGTTCTTGTAATTCCTTTCCTGCGGCAGCCAATTCCGTGCTATCGGTCTCCCAATGATTCGATCGATTGATGTCGTTCCATAACAGCCGTCCTTTTGCTATTTCCGTAAGCCATAAAAGCTCAGCCTGTTGATTCTGCGTAAGGTTACTGATATCACCAATTTCACTAAAAATCTCTTCCATCAGCTTTCGGTTCCAGATATTGCCTGCAAAATGGTCCTTATCCGTACTTCTATTTTGTTGGTAAGCGAATTCTTTTTCCATGGATTGACTATAGTAAAAGAGCATAGAATCGATATCGCTTTTATCTTGAACTTTGGCCAAATTTCGGTAGGTCTCCACTAAACTGTAGTTGGAAACTGCAGTTCCCGAGGATTGTTTTTCCAGGAGTTGCTTGGCTTTCAAGAAATTGGATTTGGCTGCGTGCAGCTTGTTTTTATGTAAATGATAGTTCCCTAAATAGTTCTCTAAGACGGCTTTTTCCCGAAAACGCGCTGTAGGGAAATATTGGTATTCCAATTGGATGGCTTGGTTCAACAAAGGAAAGGCCTTGTCAATCTCCATTTTTTGGAAGAGGAGTTCAGCTTGTTGAGTAATAGCGGAAATACGTCCAGCGGCGGTCTCTGTTTTCAAGGGAATGCTCGAACTGATTTGGAGTGCCTGGTTATTGGAGTAGATGGCTGAATCGAGATTTTCCTCAGCAAGGAACACCTTGGATAAACCGTTCAACAGCAAAACCTGCAGGTTGGTCATACGCACTTTATCATTTTGATTACCTGTGACCATTAATTCCAAGCCTTTATTTCCAGCCTGTTTCGCTTTCAATAATTCGCCATCATGGAGATACAACAAGAGTAGGTTGTTGTAAAATCCGGCCTTAATTTCTGCGGAGTTCGACTCTTGGATTGCCTGTAATTGTAATCTTTCTGACTTTCCAAATTCACCGAAAATGCTGTAGAGGTTGGCCAAGGGTTTAGATAGGTAATTCAGCCGATCTTCCAAGGATAGGATTGGATTTTTGTTTTCCAGTAATAAAACTCTTTCATAATAGGTTGCAGATGCCAAAAACCGGCTATGTTCCAGGAAATTATAGGCCATGTTAAGCAGAATCCAACGATAGGTTTCCTGCTGTTCAGGACGAAGCGATTCCACTGATAGTTTTGCAATAAATGCTTCCGGTTCAGCCGCATAATATTCATATCCATCGTACGCAATCTCCCCAAGGGAATCCAGTTCCTGATTGGAGATACTGTCTTTTGATGCGGTCTTCATCCGAAGGTCCTGCTTGTTTGTCTGGCAAGCAGTTAGCCACCCAATGAACGTCAGGAAAAAGGTTAATCTTACAAACGCCACATCAAATAGAAATTTAGATTACTTTTATAAGTCTTGTCATATTGATACCGGATGCCGAATGCAGGACCAAGGTAGGCTCTACCGATATTTAGATCGACCAAGGGCGAAAATAATAAAGCGGATCGTTTTTCCTTTTCTGGAATATTTTCCTGGTCAAACGGTGTGGTTTCCCCATTTGCATTTAAGATATGATAAGTCGTTCGACCATCGTTTTTATAGTTGATCGTTGTTTTAGCCGCGGCGCCAATACCTGCCGAGATATACCTGTTGATGTTGTATCGAACCTGAATGGGTATCTGTAGGGAAAGATACTGCTTTTTGGCTATGGAATCATAGCTGCCATACGTTCGGTAAACCAATCCTCCTTTGCCATCGGGTATCTGGATTTCACCTCTTCGATTAATTCCCTGTAAATTAAGGTCTGTTCCGAAGGTACTGGCATACAGTTCCACCTGCCAATAGGGCCTTTTATACGGTGCGATTGGTGCCAAACCAACGCCAAGGCTTAGCCCTTTGGTCATCTTTCCAATTTCATCATCCTTAGGTTTTGCTGGCGCATTTAAGCCAAGGAAAAGGATAGGCGAAAGCCCGGGTCTGAACCGCAAACTGGCATTGTTAGTCCGGATGGGTTCATTTTTATCAAAATAGATATCAGTATGGCTTTTTAAAGTCTGTTTTTGTAGTTTTTTATGCGTCTGTAAAGTAAAACGGATAAAACCTTTACTGCTGTCCTGATCGGTAAGGGTAGGAGAGGCTTTACCGGGCAATGCGATACCCCGGAAATGAAAGATGATCTTATCGTCGTTTACAAATTCATAAGTATAGCAACCCAGATCATTGGCGGTTTTGCAGGTATCACAGCCCGGGTATAGGTTCAGCAATTTAAACGATCGGGTATTAATCTGCTTGGGAAAAAACATTTCTAACCGGATGTTTTTGGCATCTCCTTCGCCGTCGTTCTGGAACTGCACTTTATAGGTCAGCTTCTTTTTCTTGAATTGCAGTCTATAATCCACCAAGGCGGGACGAACCGACATTTTGTTGGGATCATGCGATTTAATAATGGGAACATCCAGTTTATGGATCATGGGGTCTTTTCCCTCGGCTAGATAGATCCCGGTAACCGTGATGATGGCATTTGTATCTGCAAGCATCTCCGGGGTGATATCCATGTTCAGAATGGAAAATTGGGTTTCTCCAATCGTGGCATCAATCTCATATTGGGAAACGGTATTGTATTCGTCCAACAACTCATGGAAGTATTTCTTGGCTTCGTTGGGTTTAAATTCAATTTCTTCGATAAGCCCATAATCCGGACTTCCACTTTGGGTGATGGATGTCCGTTGGACATTCGCCCATAACCTATCCAATTCTTGTTTTTTTTCTGTTGTAATGATTCTTTCCTGGTGGTATTGGGATTGGTTCGCCAAGAGAAATCCATTCGGATTGATCAATTTCTCATTGGTCAGGATCAGGATAGTTCCTTTTTCTGTGGTGGGTTTTACACCAACGACTAAGGACATATCTTCGCCAGGGACCGCATTCGCATTCTTAAAGATCTGGAATATCCCATTGGACTTGAAGAATTGCTGTTCAAAAGAGTTTGGTGTTTTGGAGTTGGACGCATATCGGCTTTCTACCTTTACCTTTGTTTTTGGTTTTTTTGGTCTCGGCCCGTTGTCATAATTATTGACAATGTATAAGGAAACCTCATAATCGCCAGGTCTGGCATATTGATGTTCAGGAGATTCTTTGGTACTGAAATTACCATCTCCGAAATCCCAGAGGTAGGTAAAATAAGCCTGCCGTCCACCTGGAATCGGAACTAATGGACGAATGATGGGATTGAATTTGATGGTTGAATCGAGGAAAACGGTTTCTATTCGGGAAGGAAAGGTATCTTGCCTCACCAAAAGGGTATCTTGGGACCAACTTGAAATACTGCAAAAAAGGCAGAGCAAAAGCAGGAAATATTTTTTCATATGGCTGAAAATTGGTGATTTTTTTACTGAATAATATAGGTTTATTAAGTAATAATTTTAAATTTACGAAATACTAACCATTATTATGCATCCTGACCAACAGCTCATTCAATTTCTTTTGGAAAACAATCATGCTGGGATACAGACCATCTATAAGCGATGTACCCCAAAAGTGGTACATATGATTTTGGCCAATTCCGGATCGGAGGATGATGCCTATGATATTTTTCAGGAGTCTTTGGTTGATATTTACCACATGGCGAGGGATCGGGATTTTCAGCTGGGCACTTCCATAGAGTCCTTTATGTTATTGGTATCAAAACGAAAATGGTTGAATGTATTGAAGAAAAGAAAGGGGGTGGAGGTAACAAATGCAGAAGAAAGTTTATCTAATAGTGTGGATGATTCGATGGAAGCCTATGAAGCCCATCTGCAGCAGGTGGATAAGGAAAACTTATTGATGGAGCAGTTGATGACCTTAGGCGAACGATGTCAGGAAATCATCAGGCAGTGCATGAATTCTAAAAATCAGGAGAAGATTGCGGAAATGTTGGGTGTTAGCTATGCCTATTTGCGTAAGAAGAAAAGTGAATGTATGGCCAAATTGGGCGAAAAATTGCGGAACCATCCCTTTTTTAAAATGAATAGATCATGAAAAGCTTAAGATCATGAAAACAAGAGATGAATTAATTCAGGATTATATCGATGGGGTTTTGCGGGCTGAGGATCGGTTGGAATTTGATCGTTTGCTCAGGGAGGATGTGGATTTTGGGAAGGAACTGAATTTGCAAAAGGAGATGCATGGGATTTTGAAGGATAGGTTGGGGTCGAAGGAGGAGGAACTGCGGACTACATTAAAGGCTGTAGAACGAGAAATTAGGGATGGGGAAAGGGACGCCAAGGCAGATGATGGAGAAATAAGCCCTGAAAATATTAAGGTGGTATCGTGGAAAAAATGGATAATTCCATTGGTTGCAGCGGCCTGTTTGCTGCTTATTGGTAAATTCTTTTTCTTTCCTTCAAGTTATAACTATGAACTTCCGGATATGCCTTCTGAGATTGTTCGTGGGCAAGAGGATCCTGAATTAAATAGGTATGAGGAAGCAGTAAAGGCATATAATAGTAAGGATTATGAGAAAAGTACGCTAATTCTTGAGGAGTTATCGGCGAAGGAACCGGAATTGTTGCAGTATCGCTATTTTTTGGGATTGAGTTTGATGGGGAAAAAGGATTTTTTAATGGCTGTTGACCAGCTAACGCCCATTGCGGATGGGGAATCGGTTTTTCAGCAGGATGCTTGTTATTACCTGGGAGTTTCTTTACATGAGTTGGAAAGGGATTCCGAAGCGGTGGAGTATTTAGAAAAGGTTTCTAGGGAAAGTAAGCATTATGAGGATGCACAAGAATTGTTGGAGATTATTTCTAAATATCACTAAGAGATAGGCTTAAAAAAAGTACGGCACTATCTTTAATTGCGATTGTTTCTTAGAGAAATAATCAATTTCATGAAAATAAAATAAATTTAATATCACTTAGTAGTTAGTTTAAAAAAATGTTTTTATTATTGTAAAGTATTCGTAATTAACCTTTTTAAGAAATGCTTTTTCTACAACATCTTAAAGATAATATCATATTTATACTTAAATCCTTCTTTATTCCGGATATAGACGTGATTAGTGTTGATACGAAAAGACTATTTAATAACCCAATAGATAAAAAGCTCTATATAGATACTATATATGAATTGAAAGCAGAATTAGAGAAAGGAAGTAAACAGATTTCAAAAACGATAACCCTATCAGATAAAACCCAAATAACGCTTTCTATCTAAATCTTTCTCCATGAGTTTTGGGTTAACTATACTTTCATTAACCTATATTTTATTCCTGATAGTCCCGGGAATAGTTTTCAAACGTTTTTTTTATCAAAATAATCCTCAAAAATCACCTGGGATTGGAAATTTTGCCGATCGAATAATAACTAGTCTTTTCTGTGGATTCATTATCCAAATTATTACGGTGTTGTTAATGATTATATGGACTAGCAAGGTGTCAACCATAGAATTCATTGATTATTATAATCGTGTGAGTAACATTCATGAAAAATTGGTTAATAATTCTTTGCCAATTATTTCAGTAACTCAGATATTGTATATTTTGGTTGAAATGCTAAGTTCATTAATATTAGCTGCAGCATTAGGATTAATAGGATTTAATATAATTCGTAAATTTAAGCTAGATGTTATTTTTCCAGTACTTAGATTTGATTCAGAATGGAAATATCTATTTCGAGATGATAAGCGAATTTTTGATGAAGACATTGTTTCGAACTACAGAATATTTGACACCGCTCAACTTGACCTAATTGTGAAAGAGACATCAGGAGATTCGTTAATATATTCAGGCATCTTGTATAATTATAAAACTAACAAAGAAGGTTCTTTAGAATATATTTCCTTAATGGAAACAAGGCGCTTTACAAAGAGAAAAGATTTTAAAGGAGTTAGAATAAAAGTTGTTTCTGGAAATCTTATTATTATACCATATTCAAATGTTTTAAATATGAATGTGACCTATTTTTACAGAAATAGGAAAACTACCAATAGATTTATTGAATCCCTGATTATTGTGATTTTCTCAATTTGTTTATTCCCAATAATCATTTTGCCATGGTTTTCATCTGCCCCATGGTATCGGTGCATGGCTTCAATACTTTTATTATTGTTGTCTTGGACAAGTATGATAGGTCTGTTATCTCCTTTGATTGGTGAAAAGAAAAATAAATTTAATATTGTAGGAATAATCACATTGGTTATAATATTTTTTGGAAGTTTTTATGGGGCAATGTTGTTACTTAATATAGATATATTAAATTTAATCAAAACACAGTTTATTGATTAACATAGGTATATTTCAACAAGTAATTGCGCAGAATCGCGCTTTTTGACAAAAAAAAACGAGGATCCTAAAATCCTCGTTTGTCTACTGTACCCAGGGCCGGGATCGAACCGGCACGAATTGCTTCATTGGTGTTTGAGACCAACGCGTCTACCAATTCCGCCACCTGGGCATATTCCGTTTGGAATGATGCAAATATAGGGCTTCTACTTTATTCTCCAAAAATAATTTTATCCTATGCCCTAAACTTATTGATTTTAAGCCTATTTATTTTTGTGTAGTTGAATTTTAAAACTCAGATTCTAAAATAGAAAATAATTTTAATAGGTAATTAAGAGTAAAATTCAATCAAATTACCCTTGCATTGCTTAGTTTTTTCCCTATCTTGTAAACATGGTAACCGAACAATTAGCCTTTTTAATCTTAGCTGCGATATGTATCATTGCAGGTGTAATCTTGCAAAAATCTAATAAGCCAGGCAGGTTTTACAACCGCTTATATTTTATTGGAGGAGTTCTTATTATTTTTTTCCTTTATAGCTATTTTTTCAGTTAAAGTTGGAATAGCTTCCGTTCAAGCTGGAATAACCTCCGTTTAAAATTGATTAATTTCAATTTCTCTATAAAATATACTATTTATTCATTTCTCCTTTTCTCATAAACTTATTTGATTTGGACATAAAACCCTATTAGACTAAGGGTGACCATTTTCTTTTAACTTTCCTAAGTACCATATCAAAAAAACATATCAATAGGATCCAAGACATGCCTCTAGAATTAACCTTTGGTTCTTAATGAATCCATAATCCAAGTGACATGTAAGTGAGTTGTAAGTGACTTTTGGCACTTACAACTCACTTACATGTCACTTAAATCTCACTTAAGCCCCAAACCAAACCTTAACAAAAGTTAACATTGATTAACATACTTCCAATTAAACGTTTTGATTTTTCCTCCCTCTAAAAGAGTATAAAACAAATTTAAAAACGATATAAAAATAGAATCATATGAAAAAGATATTCACTATAGCAGCATTGGTCGCAGGGATTTCATTCTCCGCATTTTCACAAGAAAAGAAAGAAGAAGTACGTCAGGATGTTAAAAAAGAACGTCGTATGAAAATTGACCGGAAGGAAATGAAACCAAAATCTCCAGAAGAGATTGCGAAACTGAAGACTGAACATATGGATAAAGAGTTGAAGTTTACCGAAGCTCAGAAAAAAGAAGTTTATGTTTTCCAATTGGAGAAAGCTAAAAAAATGGAAGCAAAACGCAATGAGATGATCGAAGCGCGAGAAATCCACCGCAAAGAAATGAAAGCGGAACAAGACGCCTTCCAAAAGCTTTTAACACCTGAACAGTTGGCGATTTTTAAAGATAAATTGGCAGATGGAAAAAAAGGAAGATTTGAACGTGGAGGGAAAGAATTCAGAACCCGTGAAATGCGCCATAAACGCATGGACCGTAAAATGCCTATAGAAAAAGAAACAAAAGAGGTTAAAGAGAACAGTTCAAATAGTTAAGCGAATAGAATAGTTCAAAAAAAACAGAATAGTTCAAATAGTTAGTAAGATTAGTTCAAAATAATAAAAAGAGGTTAGTAATTCTAATTGGTTGATTAGGTTAGTAATATTAGTTAGTGGTTATATGTTTAATTGAAGAAGGCCCCGCAGCGATGCGTGGCCTTTCTTTATTTTTTAATTCATGGTATTGATTCTGGAACCATCCTCCAGATCCTTTACCACTGTCACAGAACTAGGTATCCTTTCTTTCAGTTCTTCCACATGCGAAATAATCCCAACCACGCGGTTTTCCTGTTGCAAATATTGCAGCGTATCAAAAACCGTATTGATGGAATCAGCATCCTGCGTTCCAAAACCCTCATCGATAAAGAAGAAGTTCCTATCCGCTTTGTTCAAGGATTGTATGTTTTCGGCCAAGGCCAAGGCCAAACATAAAGATGCCTGGAACCCTTGCCCCCCGGAAAGGGTTTTTACCGATCTCCGGTAACCATTGTTCAAATAATCGATCACTTCAAACTCATTGCTTTCATTGATCGTCAGACTCAACTGGTTCCGGGTCAAACGATGGAAACGATGATTCGCCATCTCACACATCTGCCTTAAATGAATTCCCGAAACATAATTTACAAAACCATTACCCTTGAAAAGGTTCTCCATGGTCTTTAGATTGCTTCCGCGATTGCTCAAGGCATCAAACTCCTCCAATAATTTTTCTTTCTTGCCAAACTCCACCGATAGATGGTTCAATTCCTTCTCCAATCCACCCGTTAAGGAAAGCTGAAGTTCCAATTCCTCTTTTTTCAGATTGAATAGGGCATGGGTGGTCTCCAATTCCTCTTCTGAGTAGGTTTTTTGAACCAGAAAATCTTTTAAAGCGGCTATCTGCGTCTCCAACACCTCCAAACGGACATAAAATTGCTGAATCCGTTGGCGGATATTTTCTACATCCAATGGCCGTTGGATGATCTGTTGCACCTCAATAATATCATTGAACCTGAACTCCTGCAATAATTTTGTCAACTGCTCTTTTCGGGTTTTCAATTGAAGGTTGAAACCGCTCAACTGGTCGATAGCGGATTGGTATTGACCCACCACCTCTGCCAATTTTGTGCGGAAGGTGTTGACCTTTTGGTTCAAGCTTAAATAGGTGGTTTCTATATGGACAACCGAAGTCTCCAAGGTCAATTTGGCCTTTTTTACCTCATCCAAGCCCTGCGCGACAAATTCCGAAAATTGGAATTTCTGCAGATTATCCTGGTTCTGCTTATTGACGCCCTGAAAAACGGAAATTTCATTGCGAATGACTTCCAATTCCTTTTCGTATTTCTGGATATTCTCGCGAGTTTTCGAAAGTTCGGATTGCGTCTGTTTTATTTGGGCTTCCAGATCAAGGATCTGCTGCTCATTCTGTTTTAATTTCTGTTTCTGCGCCTCAAACGCATTCGGATCTTCTGTAGAATATCCTTCCCAGTTAAACTGATGGATGTGGTTTTCCATCAGAGAATCCAATCGCTGAAGATCCAACGTCAACCGTTCTTCTTGTACTTTACGCGTGCCCAACGAATGCGCATTTAAGCTAAGTCTTTGTCTTAAGGTTTGGAAATCAGTACGGCTTACTTCCAGGTTTTTCCGAAGATCTTTACTTTTCTGAAGCTCTTCCTGGATATGTTCCGCCACCATGGGTTGAGGATGGTCCAATGCGCCACAGAGCGGACAAGCTTGCCCTGATTGCAGTTCATTGGCAAATGTACTCAGTTTTGCCTGCACCTGAAGCTGTGTCTCCTGTTCCCGTTGCTGTAAGAGCTGGTTTTCCAGCAATTGCAGCTCTTTGGAAATCATATCTTCATAATTGTCCAAATGGTAGCCTTCCTGACTGAAGGCTTTCAGCTCAGTTTCGATGTCGTGCTTGCACTGTTCCGCCTGTTGTTTGACCTGTTGGATCTGCTGTTGGAAATTTTCCCTTTGCTGATACCATTTTTCCATGGCAATCAATTGGCTGCTGTCTATTTTTTGGGCTTTCAGCTTTTCCAGCTCTTCTTCCAATTGCTGGCTTTTTGCCGCCAGTTCCAACTCAGCTTGCTTGGTCCTTTCCACAAAAGGAGTGCCTTTCGCCAAACGTACTTCCGATTCCTCGATCTTACGTTCATTCTCTTTGATCTGTAGGATCAGTTTGTAATCTTCGACCTGTGTCCTGAAATTATTCAGGTTCAGGTAATCGGATTGGATCGCATGTATTTCCCTATCGATCACATCGATCTCATGGGATTGACGGTCTTTTGTAGCACGAAGATTCTCTATCTTATGGATCAGGGTTTCCCGCTCGGTATTCAATGCCTGCAGGTTGTTCAGAGGCTCACGGAAGGCATTTGCTGTTTGCTCGTATTTGTTCAGCTCTTTTTCCTGCTGTTGTATTTTGTCCTTGCTCTGCTGGAGCTCGGCGAATTGCGCTTGTTTTTGCTGCAATTCGATCTGCTTATCCTTGAATTCCTGGATCTGCTGCACCTTATCCAAAAGTTCCTGGTAGGTTTCGCGGGTCTGCACCAACGTTTCCTTCGCTTCTTTCACTTCCCGTTTTTTCTGCTCCAAGGCTTCCGCGGAGATGCTCTCAAATCCGGAGAGCGCTCCTCTGAGATTCTCCAGTTTGCGATTATTCGCAGCTTGAAGATGGGATACTTTTGGTCCCAGGTCAAATTTGTTCAGGAAGAAGATTTCCTTCATCATTTCGGAACGTTCCTTTCCTTTAAGCTCCAAAAATTCCTTGAACTGTCCTTGTGGGATAATGATCGTACGACGAAAGTTGGGGTAGGAGAGGTTGGTGATCAAAGCACCATCCGCCGATTCCATGGGAATCCAGGCTTCCTCTTTCCATTCGTAGGCGGTACGTTCGATAGGCGTGGTGTCTTCGAAGTTCTTCCTCCGTTTCCATTGGGCAACAAAGCGGAACTTTCGGTTCTCGTAATTGAGGAATTCAAATACAATCTGTGTTTGATTGGATTTGAGGTTCATCATGTTGTAGGCGCGTTTGTCGGTTTTGTTCAACCGTTCCGTATCGCCGTATAAGGCAAAACTGATGGCCTCCAAAATGGATGATTTTCCGGAGCCAACAGCGCCAAAGATGCCGAATAATCCGGCATCCGTTAATTGGGTAAAATCTATGGTTTGCTTCTCCTGATAGGAGTAAAGCCCTTCAATGCTCAGTGATAATGGCAGCATAAATTAATCTTCCTTTTCTAGGTTAATCTTCCTTTTCTAGGGTATTCGCAGATACCTCATCAAATAATAACATTAATTCTTCGTTAGGTTCCTGGCCGTATTTTGACTTGAAGTAATCGATGAACAAATCCTTCATATCTTGCTCCAGGTTAACATGTTCACAGGTATTGGCAAGTTGATTGGCCTGCTTGACCACCGGAATAATATGGATGATGCCATCATGGGCTTCATGCAGGCGTTTCATATCCTGTGCCGTCAGGAAGGTATCACTCTCTATAGTCAATTCAACCAGGCTATTCGGGTTTTCATGCAACCAAACGACTGCCTCATCTATGGAGGTGAATCTTTTTCGGAATAAGGATCGCCCTTTTGTCAATGGAATTGTTCGTGTCAATGCGTTTTTATTAGGTTCCAGATCTACAATGACCACCTGTTTTTCCTGTCCGCTTTCAGAAAAGGAGTAGCACAATGGGCTACTTGGATATACCACTGGTCTATCTTCCGGACCAATCTGATGATAGCGGTGCAAATGTCCCAAAGCGGTGTATTGAATCTGCTGGGGGATACTGTCTGAATAGACCAGATCCGCATAGCCTAATTTGATCGGCTTTTCCCCTTCCGGCTCTTCCAATATTTCCCCACCTCTTTTTAACATGTACAGGTGTGTTGTCAGGATATTAACGCCATAGCCGTCGCAATATTGCTGCGCCAGGGAACTCCAGCTCTCTTTAAGGGCTTCCTGCAATTGAGCGGCCTTGTCCTCAAATCCCAGAAATTGTTTTAAACGGATTTCATTGGCAAATGGGGTGGCTATAATTCGGGCCGGATAATAGTATTTTGGAAGTTTGATTTCCATAAACCCTTTATCCACTTTGATGATATCAAAGGCATTTTCCACCGTAAGTGGTCTTACTTCCATATGGGGATATCCAAAAAAGAAGATGCCACAGGCTCTAGCCAACGGATCCGGGGAATCTATACGATCGGGCGAATCGTGATTGCCTGCAATGGCAATGACCGGTCTTTTGCCCTCGTTTGTCAGTCTTTTTAAGGTTTTATATAATAATTCCGTGGCTTCGACGGTAGGATTGAAGTTATCGAACAGATCGCCTGCCACAAGTACTAAGTCCACTTCTTCACGTTCAGCGATCTCGCAAATCTCTTCCATGACCTCCCGTTGTTCCTCCATTCGGGAAAAGAAGTCGAGCTTTTTGCCAAGATGCCAATCTCCAGTATGTAATATGCGCATGAATCAATTTTTTGTTAAGGTGATGGTTAAAAGTACAGTTTTTTCAACAGCTTAGGCGTTAAGAAATGTCAAAACTTATCCGTTCGTGTAAAAGAAAATGTGGTCAGATGGTCTGAACTATTTACCTAGTTCCGAACAACCGACCACATCTAAAATCCTATTCCTGAGGAATATGGACTTCTATTTAGGGTGTTACCTGAGTCTTTTTGGGACGTTTATATTAATCTTTTAAGATGGTATGAGGTTCTGTTTTACCATTATGGCAAGTGTTACAGGTAATGTTCATTACTTTACCCTCATGCTCATGCTTGAAATGCTTTTTGTTGATCTGATTGGTCATTTTGATCATGTACCTCGCTACGTCTTTGTTTGGGTTGGTATCCAAAGCGAAATCCAATCCGCGTTCGCCATTTGCTTTTGGGGCATGGCAGTGGTTACATTTTACGCCCAAGGCCATGTTGAATGATTTCATGACTTTGTCCAGCTCCTCGTGAGAGATATTTTTAGGTAATACTTTTAAGTTTTTAGGTCTTTCTTCTTGTTTTGCCTGATTAAAAGCTGTTAATCCAAGGACGATGGCGAAGACAGCTAGCAGGGTAATCATTGTTCTTTTCATGTGCAATTTTTTTGATAGGTAATGCAATATACTAAGTATTTTAAAGAAATGTAATAATAATGTCATGAGAAATTATATTACACTGGAAAACAGCGTGTTGTATCGTTTGGTTTGTCGGTAAAAATTGGAGTTGCTATCTTGCGACCCTATTTTTATAGATAAATCACCTGAAAACCCTAGGTTTTCCTATTGAAAAACATGAAAAGAATCGTTATTGTATTAGCTGTTATTTTATCGTTTACAGCATTTTCTGCACAGGCTCAATTGAAGGCTGTGAAAGCTAAGTCCGGTTATTCGTATTGGGTAAGAGTTCCAAAAGATGTTAAAGCAAAAGAGAAATTACCTGTTATTGTTTTTTTGCATGGGCGAAGTTTATCGGGGCATGATTTGAATCGGGTTAAGCGGTATGGTGTTCTTAGGGCAATCGAGCGGGGGAAGGATTTGGATGCGATTGTGGTGGCTCCGCAGACTTCCAACGGATGGAATCCGGATAAAGTGATTAAAGTGTTGGATGAGGTTTTGGAGGATTATCCTGCTGATAGGCATCGTGTTTATGTGTGCGGGATGAGTATGGGTGGTTATGGTACGTTGGATGTGGCGGGGAAGTATCCTGACCGTTTTGCTGCGGCGGTGGCTATCTGTGGGGGTGGAACGGTTTCCTATGCGTGTAATTTGACGCAAGTACCGGTTTGGATTCAGCATGGAAGCGCAGATACGGCCGTGCCGGCTTCGGAGAGTAAGAAGATCTATAATGCGATCAAGAAGTGTAATAAGAATGCTGATGCAACTTTGACGATTATTCCTGGTGGGACGCATGGAAGTGTGGAAAGGTTATTCCATGGGGAGAAGATTTATGATTTTATGTTTAAGTATTCGAAAGGGGATAATTTTAATGGAGGGAAGTAGGTTGTTTTTGGTATCCTGATCAGTGTCATCCTGAGCGTAGTCGAAGGATCTGTTCGCTAGTAGCCGTACAGATCCTTCGATTATGCTCAGGATGAGATGGGTAAAGATTGCTTCGTCGTGCCTCCTCGCAATGACGCAACAATCATCCAAAGATGACGCTGGGATGCCTCCTCGCAATGACGCGGTCAGGGGCGATGGCTGTGAATCCCAGAACCTACAAAGTTCCCATAGCAGCAAATAAACCACCCAACATGCTAAACACGATTATCAAGCCATACAATACCAAAAAGCAGATGATCAAGATTCCTACATACTTATAATGCTTTTTCAGAAATCCAAAAGCTGATTCCAATTCCGCGGAATTATTCATATCAATCGCTTTCTTTAAATTATCTCCAAATCTATAAAGCCATAAAATTGGCAGGAAATAAAGCGCCATAATAAATACAAATCCAATAAAACCTGCAAATCCAGCGAATATATTTAAGCCTTCGGCAGCAAACGGAGACATGTTTGGAGCTAATAAGAAGAAAAATCCTAAACCCAAAACATTTAATCCAATGCCGACAAATCCAATAATGGCCAAGAATTTACTCCATTTGGCAATTTCGCGGAGATGTTCGATGGAAAAAATCGTTAATTCCAGCTTAGATTTGAAAGAGGGATTTGTTACATGTTGATCAGGTTGTCCATAAGCGGATTGCTCCGGTCGATGTTCATTTGGCTGTTGCGGATTGAATTCATTTTCATTTGATTCCATAGTACTTGTGGATTTAGTGGTTGAATAATTGTCTCCCTAAATATAAAACATATTTGCTTAAAAAATTGTTCCATTAACGGAAAATCAAAACATTTTTTGTATTTTAAGATTTATAAACCAAAGGAATAATTATGATTAGAGTACTGTTGATCGCGTTTGTGCTATTGATAACCGATGATATTAAGGCGCAAAAATTGGACTTGAATGCTGTTCGGAACGATTTCAATAAAGGGGTGAAGGATGAGAAATTATGTAAACGATATTTGGATCTTTTGGATGACCAAGCCGATACACCGGTCGAACGCGGATATGCTGCAGCCTTTCATATGTTCATGGCCAAACATACCTCCAATCCGTTCAAGAAAATGGGGTTCTTTAAGGATGGCAGAGACCGCTTGGAAAAAGAGTTAAAGTCCAATCCCAACAATGTAGAGCTTCGCTTCATCCGACTCAGCATACAGTACCACATTCCCAAGTACTTAGGCTATCACGATGCCATCAAAGGAGATAAGGATTACCTCAAAAACAACCTCCATAAATTGGATGATAAGTTTACGAAAGAAAAAATTTACAAATATTTAAAGGGTGCAAATATGTATACTACCGAAGAATTAGCGTTATTAGGTAGATAAACAAGTATATTAGCACAATGAACATTAAATTCCTTTTCGTAGTAGCCCTTAGCTTATGCGCTCAATTTGCCCTCGCACAGATTAAACAGGTCATCCCTGAAGTTACTTCCCTCGATATTACCGATCGATTATGGGTAACCGTGATCCCAAGTGATAGCAGTCAGGTGGAAATTAAAGGGGAATTGGCAGATAAAGTAGAAATCATTATCGCTGGAAACAGCCTTCGTTTAAAAATGAAAGCCGGTTTCTTGATGAAAGGAAATCAAGCCCAGGTGATGGTCTATTCGCCAAGATTGAACCGTTTAACCGCACGTAAAGGCTCCGAATTATATGTGGAACAAGAAGAATTACAGGGCGATAGCCTGTTCTTTACTTCGCTCGAAGGGGCTAAGATCCGGGCTAAAGTAGGCAGTAACGCTGTTGAAGCTATTGCAGGAACCGGAGCAAGCATTGACTTATTAGGTTCCAGCCAATCCTTATCCGCAACATCCACAGCCGGAGCTTCCATTTTCGCGAAGGATTTACAGGTTAAAAGTGCCTTTGCCAGGTTGAATGCCGGTGGTAAAATCGAAGTGAATGCCTCAGAATCGGCAGATGTGGAAACCAGGATGGGAGGGAGCATTGAAGTGTATGGCAAACCTGCACAAACCAAACAGCGTAAAATTGCCGGAGGAAAGATAAATTTTCATTAATAATGTTTAATTTTCATTAATTTATCTCCTTAAAAATCATCCGTGATTTGTAACTTTGCGCCATGTCAGAAAAAATAATCATTCTCGATTTTGGATCTCAGTATACGCAGTTAATTGCACGTCGCGTTAGAGAGCTTAACGTTTATTGTGAAATTCATCCCTTCAACAACCTTCCAGCATTTGATGATACGGTAAAAGGAGTGATCTTTTCAGGTAGTCCTTATTCTGTTCGCCAGGAGGATGCGCCTCAAATCGATTTCCAAGCTATCCAAGCGAAATACCCTTTATTAGGGGTTTGTTATGGAGCGCAATACATTGCCCAGAAATCTGGAGGAGATGTTTTACCATCAGAAATACGTGAGTATGGACGTGCTAACCTACAGTTCGTAGACCAAGAGAATGCATTATTAAAAGGTATCCCTACACAATCCCAAGTATGGATGAGCCATGGTGATACCATCAAAGAAGTTCCAAGTAATTTCACCATCATTTCCAGTACCGATAAAGTGCGTGTTGCAGCTTATCATGTACAAGGAACGAATACCTACGGTATCCAATTCCATCCGGAAGTAACCCACTCTACCGATGGCCAGGTTTTATTGAAAAACTTTGTGATCGATATCTGTGGATGTCATCAGGATTGGACGCCAGATGCTTTCGTTGAAACTACCGTGCAGGAGTTGAAAGCACAGTTAGGAGATGACCATGTGATCATGGCCCTATCTGGAGGGGTGGATTCAACCGTAGCTGCGGTATTGTTGCACCATGCTATCGGCAGTAAATTACACTGTTTCTTTGTAGACCATGGTTTGCTTCGTAAAGATGAGTACGAGCAGGTTTTGGCTTCCTACAAGAACATGGGATTGAACATCAAGGGTGTTAATGCGAAAGAATTATTCTTTTCTAGACTAGCAGGTGTATCAGAACCTGAACAAAAACGTAAAATTATTGGTGCTTCCTTTATCGATGTATTCGATGAGGCTGCCAAAGAGATACAAAAAGAACTTCCTGAAGGCGCAGAGGCAAAATGGTTGGGTCAGGGTACCATCTACCCAGATATTATCGAATCCATTTCGGTCAAAGGTCCTTCGGCAACCATCAAGTCTCACCACAATGTGGGTGGATTACCTGACTACATGAAATTAAAGGTTATTGAGCCTTTAAAAACACTTTTCAAAGATGAGGTTCGTCGAGTTGGTAAAACATTAGAAGTTGATCCGGCCATCCTTGGAAGACATCCTTTTCCAGGACCTGGACTAGCAATTCGAGTTTTAGGAGATATTACAGAAGAAAAGGTACGAATTTTGCAAGAGGCAGATGACATCTACATTCGCAATTTAAAAGAATCAGGATGGTACGATAAAGTTTGGCAAGCAGGAACTATTTTCTTGCCTGTACAATCAGTGGGCGTAATGGGCGATGAACGTACTTACGAACATGTTGTTGCCCTTCGAGCTGTAGGCTCTTTGGATGGCATGACAGCTGATTGGATTCATTTACCGTACGATTTGCTAGCTAAAATTTCAAATGAAATCATCAATCATGTCAAAGGAATCAACAGAGTCGTGTATGACATCAGTTCAAAACCACCAGCTACCATTGAGTGGGAATAAACTAAAAAATATTTCTAATCGTGCATTCACAGCAGTATGCCTTGGGGCAGTACTTGCTGTGAGTTCATGTACGCCAAAAACAACAGGTGTACTTCGTAATCCTACCGTCCACGGAGGTAATGTAGGTTCAGAAACCACGAAACCTACCACCAAAGCGGAAGAAAAAAAGAATGAAGAAGCCAAAAAAGCGGAATTAAGCCCTAACATTGCCTTATTACTTCCTTTCCAATTGGATAAGGTGGCGGGGCATAATGTGGTGGAAGCCGATGTGAAACGTTCGGCTTTGGCCTTGGACTTTTATCAAGGTTTTCAATTGGGCGTAAATGAAGCTTCCAAGAAAAATGGGAACATTAAGATAAATGTGATGGATTCCCAGGATTCGGAGATTCGCAATGTGACTTTGGCGGCAACTAAGGATGTGACGGAAGCGAGTTTGATCGTTGGCCCTGTTTATCCAAAGGAGATCCGTTCTTTTGCACGAGCGAATACCAACAAAAAAGTACTTCAGGTAAGTCCTTTGGCAGCTTCTATGCCAACGGAATTCAATATCAGCAACCTGGTTTCCATTACGCCACCAATCCGCATCCACATGCGTGCTGTAGCGAATGAGATCAATGCGAAATATCGCGCAGGCGATGTGGTAATCGTTTTTGATGCCCGTGATAATGATCACCGTCAGTTTATCGATGGCTTTGATGCTGAACTAAAAAGGATCAATCCAAATGTTATCATCAAGCATATTGCTTCCACTTCCCAATTGGGATCGGCGATGCCTGATGTTGGCTATGCCTTTGTGGTCTGTGGAACGACTGAAAGAACCCAATTGCGTTCTTTTGTAAGTACCTTGGATAATTTGGTAAGTAGTGGAAACAGCATCAAATTATTCGGACACCCACTTTGGGAAAGGATAGATTTTAGTCCTTACGATAATTTTTACCGCATGGATCCAACCATTACTTCCGAGAGCCATTTGAAAGTATGGAGTTCCGAAGTACAGAATTTCCAAAGAAACTATAAAACGCAGTTTAAGGTTGATCCTTCGGATTATGCCTATAAAGGCTATGATGCGGGACGCTTCTTCACGACAATGTTGAATAAATATGGTCAGGATTATGCCGAAAAGATTGTGGATGAAAAATACAATGGGATCTTTTCCAATTATCAATTCAGTTATAATCCGCAATGGGGCTATGTAAACCAATCGGTGAATTTTAGGACCTATAGGAACGGTTCTTTTCAATAATCATTTCATGCTGGAGTTTAATCCGAAACGAGTTCAGGGACAGGTTCGTAATTTTGAGAGATGCATGGCGTCTTACTCGTTTAATGAACCTTTCTCCCGATATCTGACACAATTCTATAAAAGTAATAAACAGATGGGTTCATCCGATAGGCGGATGAATTCCAGGTATTGCTATCATTTTTTCCGTTTAGGAAAGGCATTGTCGACATTAAGTCTGCAGGAGCGATTGGTGGTTGCCGAGTTTTTATGTGAAAGCGAAAGTGCTGCTGTTGCGTTGTTTCAACCGGATTGGATTTCCAGGATTTCGGATGATCTTCTTAGTAAGATTGCATTTATAAGCAGTATCTATGGGGATTTCCTTGGGGATGTCTTTCCATTGTTGGAGGATCTTTCTCCGTCGATCAATAAAGAAGAATTTATCATTTCCCATTTTGTTCAACCTGACCTTTACATCCGCCTTCAAAAAGGAAAAGAAGATGTGGTTAAAAAGGAACTGGATCGTCAAGGAGTGCAGTACCAGATTATTGCACCTCAGACCTTGGCATTGGCCAATGGGACCAATCTACAGCAGTTCAGGAAGATTGATGGGGCATATGAGGTTCAGGATCTATCTTCCCAACAGACTTTAGATGGGGTAGAATTTGCACCTAAAAGCTCCTGGTGGGATTGTTGTGCAGCATCTGGAGGCAAATCTCTTTTGCTATTGGATAAAGAACCTGATATCAAATTGATGGTTTCGGATATCCGTTTGAGTATTCTTCGGAACCTGGATGAGCGCTTTGAAAGGGCGGGGGTGAAGACCTATTTCCGTAAAAAGATCTTGGATCTGAGTACACCGGTAGAAAACCTGATGTCCGGAGAAGCCTTTGATGGGATTCTTTTGGATGCGCCATGCTCTGGTTCTGGAACCTGGGGAAGAACGCCTGAAATGCTTTCCAAAATTGAAAAGTCGGATATTGATGCTTATGCTGATTTACAGAAGAATATTGCGAGTAATGTAATCCCTTATCTGAAAGTGGGTAAACCGCTGGTTTATATTACCTGTTCGGTTTATGCACAGGAGAACGAGGAAGTGGTGAATCAGTTGGCTGCCGAGTTTGGGTTGGAAGTGGAAGAAATGCGGACCATTGCAGGGTATACTAAAAAAGCGGACTCCATGTTCGTTGCCCGCTTGAAAAAGTCTTCTTGATTGAATTCTTTATAATGCTGATTGCATTCCTTTTTTTTGTTAATCACAATTTAAGGTGTAACCCTCCCGAAAATTCGGACTGTCTGAAACGCGAAAATTCGTAACTTAGAACAGTACAATGAAAAAGACAAGAATCAGCGAGAGCCAGATTGTTTCTGCGATCAAGCAACATGAATCGGGTAAAAGCACTTCGGACATCTGCAGGGAGTTGGGTGTCCACCAAGCAACCTTTTACACTTGGAAGAAGAAGTATTCCGGGATGGACAGCCAAGAGCTGCGCCGTATGAAGGAACTGGAGGAAGAGAACCGCCGTCTCAAGCAGATGTATGCGGACCTCGCCCTGGACCACAA